>NZ_JAMZBE010000176.1:0-6646 GCF_024158645.1 Halomonas sp. 707B3 | reverse complement strand
GTATCGCTACGTAAATCAATCATATGATTCTCTCCCGGCGGCCCTCCCGAACAGGGCACTATTGATATAAACAGCTATGGTTATCGCAGACATAACTATCGCAAACATGGATCATCGTTTGTATAACCAACTCCTACCGCATGGCAACCTAGCATAGGCAATTAGATGGATCTTAAAAGTGGTTACCCGTTTTGGACGGTGAAAAATGGTCTGTTAACGGCTTTCCCGCAGCTTACCCACGATCACCAAACGGAAACGGTGATTATCGGTGGCGGTATTACGGGGGCGTTAATTGCCGACGAGCTAAGTCGCCACGGTCATCAAGTCGTGGTACTCGAACGCAGGGACGTAGGGTGGGGCAGTTCTGCGGCCAGTACGGCGCTGCTGCAGTACGAGATTGATACCCACATGGTGCACTTGGCCGAGCAGTACGGGGAGGCCAATGCGGTGATGGCTTATCGCAGCTGTGCCGAAGCGATTCATTCACTGGAGCGACTCGCAGCGGAACTTGGCAATGTGGCGTTTAGCCGTCAAGAGAGCCTCTATTTCGCCAGTCATGACGGAGATGTGGCGGCCTTGAAAGCGGAGCTTGCGATGCGCAAGCGCTTTGGCTTTGACGTTGCCTGGCTTGACCAGCGTGCGCTTGAATCCGGCTACGGTTTTTCAGCCCCGGGCGCGATTCTTTCCTCGTTGGCTGCCAGCATTGACCCTTACCGTATGGCATATCATCTGCTGGAGAATGTGGTGCGACGTGGCGGAGGTGTGTTTGATCGCACACAGGTCGCGCGGCTTGAGCCGAACGCTGAGGGTGTCGAGGTTATCTTGCGCAACGGAGCGACGCTGCGCTGCCAACAGGTGATTATCGCAGCAGGTTACGAGAGCCAGTCGTGGTTGCCTGAACAGGTAGCCGAAAATCGCAGCAGCTACGCGTTTGTCACTGACCCGTTGCCTCTTGATGTGCTGGGCAAGCTAAGCCATACACTGGTGTGGGAGTCGGCGCGGCCATATCTCTACTTACGCTCTACCCAGGATGGGCGGCTGCTCATCGGCGGTGAAGATGATGAGGAAGATATTCCGGAGCGCCGGGATGCGCGTGTGATGGAAAAAGCCCAGACGTTGACCGCAAAGGTAGAAGCGCTCTGGCCGGGTTTAAAGATCAACCCGACGTTTTGTTGGGGCGGCACCTTTGCGGAAACGGACGATGGTTTACCCTATTTCGGGCCTCATGAGGCGCTAGGGCCTCGGGTGCATTTTGCCATGGCCTACGGGGGGAATGGCATTACCTACAGCATGATAGGCGCTCAACTGCTGCGCGCGCTCATTGAAGGCCGTCAGCACCCGTTAAGCGCGCTATTCTCATTTCAGCGGTAGTGTCTTGCCAATCACCTATCGGTAAGTAAACCGCTACACTACGAATATGGATGAATGTGTGTTTTGTCAGCAGGTGCGTCTTGCCTGCTGGTGAGCATTATGTAATTGATAAGTGAGTGTTTTTCATGAGCCCCACCCTGTTTTTACGTGCCCTAGAGCGTAACGATCTGCGCTTTGTGCATGAGCTCAACAATAATCAGAGCATTATGTCGTACTGGTTTGAAGAGCCTTATGAGTCGTTTGATGAGCTTGAGGAGCTGTATAACAAGCATATTCACGACAATGCGGAACGGCGCTTTGTTGCCGAAGACAGCAGCGGGGAAGCGATTGGCTTAGTAGAGCTGATTGAAATTGATTACATCCATCGCAGCGCCGAGTTTCAAATCATTATTACACCTGAACATCAAGGCAAAGGGTTTGCTCGCTCGCTCATTCGTCAGGCGTTGCACTACTCGTTTACGATTCTCAACCTCCATAAGGTCTACCTGATTGTGGCGGTCCAGAATGTAAAAGCGATCCACCTCTACGAGGAGAGTGGGTTTATAGAAGAAGGACATTTAGTGCAGGAGTTTTTCATCAACGGCAAATACCGTGATGTAAAGCGAATGTATATTCTGCAAGACACTTATTTAGCTCAGCTAGGCACGCAGCCAGAGGAAGAGGGCGGTTGGGGCTAATGATGAGATGACCACAGCGCCCCGGTGGGTAACATGTTGCCCACCAGGGCACGGAAGGTGCTTTATTGCTGACGCATGTACGCTGCCAGAGCATCAAAGGCAGCGCGCTGCTGCTGAGCACGTTTTGCCCACACTTCCATAACATCGACTTCCATGGCCGGTTGCTGAGTAGCGGCATTTTTCATGGCGAACACTCCTGGTACAGGGGTAGAGGAATCATTTTTGTTATACACAGCTTGCGTTGTGCAATGCAGTAAAATAGCTGTGATATGAATATTAGGCGCTTTAGCAAGGCGTGGCTAGTCCAAAAGATGTAAGTGATATGCCATGGCGCGTAAGAAATAGCTTACAAAATGGGATAAAAAAAGCACCGCTTCTGTCTAGCCTATTGAATGGAAAAGGTTTTCATAATACAAAAAAGCCGACATCAGTCGTCGGCTTGGGGTGTTATCTTTTCGTCTATAGGGGGTAAAACAGGCGAGAAAACGCTCGTTAGCAGTAAAAGTTAGCGAGTGCGTCATTAGCGGCGCGTTGCCACTGCGCCTGACATTGCCAAAACGCGAGCACTTCATCATTACGTGCTGAGATTACCTTCATGATTGTCATCACATGGTCCTCCTGTGGGACAACACTCAACAGTGTAGCTCCTTTTTTGCTGCGCCGCAGCATAATGCTTGGGATATGAAGACTACCCAGCAAAATATCCCATCTGCAGCTAGGCTTGACAGGCTGATCTGTTCATTTTTCCCCTGCGAAAGGAGTCGCACATGAGCACTAATGTCGCTGAAATCATCGTCGAAACGCTGCAAAGCGCTGGCGCAAAGCGTTGTTACGGCGTGGTGGGTGATACTTTGAATCACTTTACGGACGCTTTACGGCAAAGCGATATCCAGTGGATTGGCGTCCGTCATGAAGAGGTGGGTGGTTTTGCAGCCGGTGGCGAGGCGTATATGACCCAGGAGCTAGCGTTATGCGCAGGTTCCTGCGGCCCCGGTAGCCTGCATTTTGTGAACGGGTTGTTTGATGCCCACCGTAATGGCTCTCCCGTGGTGCTAATCGCCTCGCAAATTGGGCTCAGTGATACCGGTAGCCAATTTCCCCAGGAAGTCGATCAAAGCGCCATTTTCAAACAGTACAGCGTGTTTTGTGAAACCGTTGTCTCTGCCGAGCAGGCGCACCGTATGGCCGCTTTAGCCGCCCAGGCGGCTCTCGCCAAGCGCGGCGTTGCGGTGCTGATCGTACCGGGCGATGTGATGACGCAAACGCCGGATAATCAGTTGGGCTATCGCACGCATCGGTTTAGCTACTCGCTACGGCCAACGGCACAAGCGCTGGTGCCCGCCGTCGAGCAGCTCAATAAAGGCGGCAACATCACTATTTTTGCCGGCGCTGGCTGCGAGGATGCGCGGGAACAGGTGATCGCCCTGGCGGAAAAACTGCAGGCCCCGATTGCCTGGACCTCTCGGGCGAAGGATTTCATAGAGCACGACAACCCTTATCACGTTGGCATGACGGGCGTGTATGGCCTGGAAGGCGGCTATCACGCGGTGGCCGAGTGCGACACCTTGCTGCTACTCGGCTGTAATTTTGCGTTTAGCCAGTTCTACCCAGAGCGTGCGACGATTATTCAGGTGGACCAAGACCCAACGCATATCGGCAAACGCTATCCGGTAGACGTGGGCATCGTCGGCAGCACGCGGGATACCTGCGAGGCGCTCACTCAAGTTGTTAAGGAGAATACGCGCAGCCACTGGCTAGAGAAGTGTCGCAAGCGCTACGCCAAATCGTTGGAAAAATCGGCCCATCAAAGCCGCGATAGCCAAGTGATTCACCCACAAGAGCTGACGTTGGCCATTGACCGCCACGCGGCGGAGAAGGCCTTTTTTACGGCTGATACCGGCAGCGTCAACGTATGGATGCTGCGCCATATTCGCGCCTCCCAGCAGCGGCGCACCCTGGCGAGTTTGCAGCACGGCACCATGGCCAATGCGTATCCTCAGGCGTTGGGGGTTCAGTTGGCGTATCCCCACCGCCAAGTGATTGCCATGTGCGGAGATGGCGGGTTAACCATGCTGATGGGGGATTTATTAACCTTAGTGCAGCAGCAAATTCCGCTAAAAATTGTGGTGTATAACAACAGCTCTCTAAGCTTTGTAGAGTTAGAGCAAAAAGTAGACGGATTGCTTGATGCTTACACGGAGCTTAAAAACCCCAACTTTGGCGAGGTCGCCACCGCCATGGGGTTATGGGGGCGCCGGGTCGAGCAGGAGGCTGAGTTGGATGTAGCGATTAGCCAGTGGCTTGCCCAGCCGGGGCCTGCCTTATTAGATGTGGTGGTGAACCCCATGGAGCTGGTGATGCCTCCCAAAGTAGAGGCTGGGCAGGTTGCTTCAACAGCGCTCTACTCCGCTAAAGCCGTATTGAGCGGGCGCATGGACGAGGTGGTTCACTTAGTCAAAAGTAACTTCTTAAAACGCTAGCGGCTTTTCGCATGCTATGTTGGCAGTGGCTCATGACAAACTGACAACATTAAGAGCAATGCTATGACGCTAACGCCGGCTATTCATCACCATGACCGCTGGGTGAATACAACCAGTGGTCGAATATTTACGCGGACTTGGGAATCAGGCAGCACTCGTTCGGATGTCCCTATTGTGCTGTTTCACGACTCCCTTGGCTGTGTAGATCTATGGCGCAGCTTTCCCGCGGCGCTTTGCGCCGCAACTCGGCAACGGGTTATTGCTTACGACCGGCTTGGCTTTGGCCGCTCCGATGCGTACCCAACGCCTCTGCCGCTCAGTTTTATCGACGATGAACCCACGGGAAGCTTTGCAGCACTACGCGAGGCCTACCAAATCACACGCTTTATCGCCCTGGGTCATAGCGTTGGGGGTTGCATGGCGGTGCACTGTGCTGGGGGGTACCCGGATCAGTGCCAAGGGCTGATAACCATTGCTGCCCAAGCGTTTAATGAAAACCGCACACGGCAGGGGATTGAGGAGGCAAACGTTGCCTTTCAGGCGCCGGAACAGTTCGCCAAGCTGGCCAGGTACCACGGCGACAAAGCCCGCTGGGTACTCAACGCCTGGGTGGACACATGGCTAAGCCCCGCGTTTGCAGAGTGGTCACTCATCCCTGCGCTTGAACAAGTACAGTGCCCGACACTCGTGCTGCATGGCGAAAAAGACGAGTACGGGTCTCATCGTCAGCCTGAGCGTATTGCCCGCTATACCCAAGGCCCCGCTCACTGCGAAATGCTACCCGGCATCGGTCATATTCCTCACCGGGAAGCCGAAGCCGTGGTGGTCGAGTTTGCCCGCCAATTTATCGCTCGCCTTGCCTATTAACGGCTTAATCTCAGGCCCATGTAAGCATCATGAGAGACGTTCTATGCGCTTAAGAGTTTTATCCGATCTTCATTTAGAACATTTTGACGGACACCGCGAACTGCCGCCTGCCGAGGCGGATGTGGTGGTGTTGGCAGGGGATATTCATCGCAGAGCAGAGGGGCTGGCCTGGGCGCGGAAGCAGTTTCCCGACCTGCCGATTCTCTACGTGCCGGGCAACCATGAGTTCTACGGCACCTGCATGCCGCTGCTGCGCCAAGAGTTAGCGCTAGAAGCTGCTAGGTATGATATCGAACTGCTAGATAATCGTAGCGTGACCATTGGTGGAGTACGCTTTTACGGCACAATGCTCTGGACAGATTTTGCGCTCTATGCCGACGACCCTACCCGCAACCCCTTAGATACCGAAGCGAAAGCGCTGCGCTATATGCCCGATTTTCGCATCATTACCACGGCTCCCGGCCAAGTGTTCACGCCCCAAGCCAGCCAAGAGATGCACTGTGAAGCGCTAGAGTGGTTGGGTCGCGAGCTTCAACAGCCTTTCGATGGCCCCCGCGTAGTGGTGAGCCATCATGCCCCGCTGCACGGTTGCATTCCCGAGCAGTACATAGGCGACGCGCTCTCACCCGCCTTTGCCTCCCACCTCCCGCAACTGATGGGCAAGATGGATCTTTGGATTCACGGCCACGTCCACGAGCCGGTGGATATACTACACAGCGGCACCCGCGTTATCGCCAATCCGGGCGGTTATCCGGAGGAGTTTTCGCCGCCGCTGTTTCGGCCTGATTGGATGGTCACGGTGGGCGAATAAGGGCTGAAATAACGCGCTGCTCTATAACCTAGCTACACTCCTACCTGTGACGATAACAGTTGCTCATACAACCACAGGGAGTGATAGGCGATGGAAATATTAGAAACAGTGCTAGGGCCACTTCGTGATGGTTTATATGCGGTCATGATGCCCGTCAGCAACTTTATCTGGAGCTACATTCTTGTTTACCTGCTGCTGGGTGCAGGCCTGCTATTCACGGTCATGACGCGTGGTATGCAGTTTCGTCTGTTTCGGCACATGGCCCACGTGACCTTTACCGCACGCGGCGCGGGTGACGGCATCAGTGGCTTTCAGGCATTCGCGACTTCCATGGCGGCACGGGTCGGTACCGGTAATTTGGCGGGGGTCGCTTTGGCGCTGTGGATTGGTGGCCCTGGGGCGATCTTTTGGATGTGGGTGACCGCGCTATTAGGGTTTGC
>NZ_JAMZBE010000175.1:0-6697 GCF_024158645.1 Halomonas sp. 707B3 | reverse complement strand
GGTAGAAGGTATGGTGGCCGACGCGTTCGACGGTCACCTCTACGTTGAGCGCTTCCCATAGCGAGGCGCCATCCTGCCCGGCCGAGGCGTACACCTGGGCGCCTTCAATCATCGCGTCGCTATCGGAGAAAGCGCGGTCGTTTAGGTAGTCTTCCACCGGCACTTTTAGTGCGGCGGCTTTTACCCTGAGGTTAATGTCTTTCGTGATCAGAATGACCGAGGCATCCGGGCGTTCGTCACGCAGGCGGCAGGTTTCTGCCAGGATTCGGTTGTCGGGACTATCGTCTAGCGAGTCGAAAGGCTTTAAGTCGTTGTAGCACAAAAAGTGCAAGCGGCCGGATTCTCCGCTGATGCGGGGAATGGGGATGCCTTTCTGGATTTCATCGAAGGTAACCTGATTGGTCAGGTCGGAAAGGGTGCGGCTGATTTGCCTTGCCGTACGGGCGATTTCGCGGATGCCGTTTTTGTGCTTGTCCAGCTCTTCAAGCACGGTCATAGGGATAACCACATCATGCTCATCAAAATGATAGAGCGCAGTGGGGTCGTGGATCAGGACATTCGTGTCTAGGACATACAGCCTAGTCGCTTTCTTATCGAGTCGTACCATCGCGGAAACTACTCCTTGGTTGACGGCAACATCGACACTGGCAGACGCACTTTACGCTTAGATGACACTTGCCTGTGTCGGTTCTCTAGCGTGTCCTTAGTTCTCCTTATATTCCGTTTTTTAGTTCAGCAATTTCTAACAGCGTGGAATGCATTTGGGATTTTCGCCACTCCTTAATTTCAACGTTGCTATGGGGGGTAAGTCCTATTAGCGAGTCGTCCCTAAAAAGCGTGTGACGTTTGTGAGTAATGCAGTGGCGACCACGCCCAGGCTTTCACCTTCGACATAGCGGTAGTAGTGGCTTTCCAGCAGCAGGTCGTGGTTGAGCGCACACAGCGTGTGATTGGTTAAGGCGTCTTTAACCAGCGGGTAAGGCAGTAGCGCCCAGCCGGTCCCGTTAATTACCGCATCGCGAATCACTTCAAACATGGTCAGGCCCAAGTAGTTGGTCGAGAACAGAGCCTCGCTCACGAGTTTGTCGCCCTGATCGAAGGTCAGGCATACCTGAGTGTATTGGGCCAGATCATCCTTAGTGACATTGGGCAGGCGGCTAAGCGGATGGTCCGGGGCTGCCACTAGGCTCATGCTCACCGGTGCTAGGTTGCTGGCGTTCACCGCGGCCCCTTCAGCGGTGTAGAGCCCAAAGGCAATATCCACCGTTTGACGCAGCACAAACTGGGCGTGCTCCTGAGGCGGCAGCAGGTACACCGAAATGGCGGTCAGCGGGTAACGCTGCTTCAAGTCGTGCATGACCTGGCGCCAAAACGCCTCGGGCAGGGCATCGTCCCGAGCGATGCAGAGCTGGCTCTCAACGCCCTGCAAGTGCTGCTGGCAATGTTTATTAATGCGGCTGGCGCTGGTCAGTAGGCGGTAGCAGTCGGGTAGTACGCTTTCCCCCACCGCCGTTAGCTGCAAGCTGTTACCCGAGCGCTCAAACAGCGCCACACCCAGGCTATCTTCCAGCGCATTGACGGAGGCACTGAGCGTACTACGCTTTATTCCGGTATGCCGGGCAGCAGCGGCAAACGAGCCGTGTTCTGTGACATCAATAAACGCCTGCACCTGTTCTGCGCGCATGAGAACCACCTTATGAAAACCCTTTGAGCGCCAATATAGTTGGCGCTGAGCGATTGGTGAAGCGCTAGTGTACTCACTATGATGGCCTGCGTTTACTATCCTCTTATTGGAGCAACCCGCGTGACCCCCTTTGTCGCCGAGCGCCGAGCGCTTAGATTTTCCGCCATTTCTGCCAGCCTATTTGCCTTTACCGGGCTTGCCTTAGGCCTTGCCAGTGGCTCAATTACGATACTCTTCGATAGTGGCTATTCGCTATTAAGTTTAGTGCTGGCATCGCTGTCGCTGTTTGCACTTCAACAGGCCCGCAAACCCGCGGATGATCACTACCCCTTTGGGCGGCTAACGGTAGAACCGCTAGCCGTGCTGCTCAAAGGCGTGGTGATTGCGCTAGTGTGTCTGTTTTCGCTGGTCTCAGCGCTCTGGAGCCTGGCTCAGGGTGGACGTTTGGTCACGCTGGACTTGGCGCTGATGTTTGGCGTGGTCAACGTGACGGGGTGTTTGCTGACTTGGTGGTGGTTAAACCAGTACGCCAAGGTCGCGCAATCTTCACTACTGGCGGCGGAGCTCCGCCAGTGGCAGATGGATACCTGGCTCAGTGCCGCCGTGATGCTGGGCTTTGCCCTCACTTGGGGGCTCACGCTCTCGCCATGGGCGCACTTGGCGCGTTTTGCCGACCCGGTGATGGTCCTGATTATTGCCGGTTACTTCCTGCCCATGCCGATTCGCATGGTAAAAGGGGCGCTGCGTGAGCTGATGTTTGGCGAACCGGTAGGTAGCGTCCGCCAGGAGGTGGTCCAGGAAGTCGCGGATTTTGATATTGCCGATGACGATGTGCGCCTAGCGCAGGTGGGCAGTTTTTTAATGGTCGATATTCAGCTGGATAAGCAGCAGATGGATGACGCCGAAGAGATTGTCGAGAGCGTAGAACAGCACTGTAAGCTGCGCAATCTCCGCCCGGTGACGAGTATTACGCTGGTCACGTGACACTGGCATTGAAAAAATGTTGACGCTATCGAAGGTGTGGTGATATTTAGCGCTACCGACAATTGGTGTCGGCTTAACACTGCACTTTTGAGGGTTGCAAAAACATGCCATTGCGCCGCTGTTTGCCCGTGCTGCTGGTCACCGCTTTGGTGGCTGGCTGCGCAAGTTCTACCATTGCCCCAAGCTATACCACTGAAAACCCCGACATTATGCGTATCGGCGGAGAGCGCCCTGTCAGCGCTGACCCGCGTACCGAAAACGCCGGTTCGTTCTGCCTGGAAACTACCGAGCGCTGGAACGAACATGGCCGCACGCCAGATGGCCAAACGCTGTGGGCGAAAGATACCCTGCGCCGCGTGGTGCCTTGCCAATAATTGGCTGACATAGGCTCACGCAAGCTGCGCCAGCGCAACCCGCTGGCGCAGCATTGGTCAGTCGTCCTCTTTCTTTTGCGGTTTGCCCTTACGCTGGGTACCCGCCATCTCTTCCAACTCCTCTTCACTCATCGAGTCATACATCTCTTTCGAGGCGTCATACAGCTCGCTTGGCTTGGTCTCACCGCGCTTAGCCGAGAGAGCAGCCCCGGCGGCTTTCTGCTGTGCTTTAGAGGTGGCTTTCATTTAACGACTCCTGTCAGTTGACTTCCCTTAGGTGCTCACGCTATTAAGCCTAGCAGTGGGTAGTGTTGTTTCCAGACTGACGAGCGCGTTTAACATAAGAGAGCTCCATGACACCAGCGATTAATAGCGCAAGGCACGCAGGTATTGCCTTTCAACTTCACGAGTATCATCACGATGCTGATGCCTCATCCTACGGGCTAGAGGCGGCTGAAAAGCTGGGTGTAGCCGCTGAGCAGGTGTTTAAAACACTGGTGGTGAGCCTAGATGGCAAGCAATTGGCGGTCGGCATTGTGCCGGTGAATTGTCAGTTAGGGTTAAAACGCATTGCCAAAGCGGCAGGTGCTAAAAAGGCCACGATGGCTAGCCCAGAGATTGTGGAGCGCACGACGGGCTACGTGCTGGGCGGCGTTAGCCCATTGGGCCAGAAAAAGCGCTTACCGACCTTCATTGATGTCTCTGCACAGCAGTGGTCGACGCTTTACGTGAGTGCCGGGCGGCGTGGGTTGGAAATCGAACTTTCGCCGGAGGATTTAGCCGCACTCAGTCAGGGGCAATTTGCAGCGCTCTCTGCGTAGGCGATACAAATCAGAGTCAGCGCATGGCAAAGCAGGGGGTGGCACTTTCTGGTATGGTGCTCCACATTATCGGTTTGCTGGGCAACACGCCCCCTTCAGGAATTTTTTGTGTCTGATACCTCGTTTGCATCCCTTGCGCTCTCTCCTGCGCTGCTGAGCACCCTAGACTCCCTTGGCTATCACGAAATGACGCCGGTACAGGCGCAGAGCCTGCCGCCTATGTTGGCGGGCCGCGATGTCATGGCCCAGGCCAAAACGGGATCGGGCAAAACCGCGGCCTTTGGTTTGGCGCTACTCTCCCAATTACGCGTTGAGGCGTTTAGCGTACAGGCGCTAGTGCTGTGTCCCACCCGAGAACTGGCGGATCAAGTGGCGGAAGAGCTGCGCCGTCTCGCCCGCGGGATGCCCAACGTGAAAGTGCTCACACTCTGCGGCGGCGCCCCGTTTGGCCCGCAGCTCGCATCGTTGGAACATGGCGCGCACATCGTGGTGGGCACGCCGGGCCGGGTGGATGAACATCTGCGCAAAGGCTCGCTCACCCTTGGGTCACTCACCACGCTGGTGTTGGATGAAGCTGACCGCATGCTGGATATGGGCTTTCAGGCCACCATTGACGATATTATTTCTGACACGCCTGCCGACCGACAAACCCTGCTGTTCAGCGCCACCTTTCCTGATGAGGAAGCCTCAGGTGGGTTGGCGATCATGACGCGTGGCGTAATGCGCGACCCGGTCAGCGTTAAAGTCGAAGAGACCCACGACGCGACGACCATTGAGCAGCACTTCTACGATGTGGCCAACGACGACGCCCGCTTTGCTGCGCTAAAGCAGCTGTTGCTCGCGACACGGCCCACCACCAGCGTGGTGTTTTGCAACACCAAGCGAGAAACCCAAGCCGTGGCCGATAGCTTGGTCGACGCGGGCTTCAGCGCGGTGGCCATCCACGGTGATCTTGAGCAAAAAGATCGTGACCGGCTATTGGTGCTGTTCGCCAACCAAAGCGCGTCCATTTTGGTGGCCACCGATGTTGCCGCCCGTGGCCTGGATATCGCTCAGCTAGACGCTGTGTTTAACTACCAAATAGCCCGCGAGCTAGAGGTACACGTACACCGCGTTGGGCGTACCGGACGTGCGGGTGCCAGCGGTATTGCCTGCACGCTGGTGACTCCCCAAGAGAGCTACCGTTTAGAACGGTTAGCGGATCTTTTGGGTGAAACACTGAACACCGAGCCGCTGCCAAAAGCGACCAACAGTGCCCCGTTTGAGCCACCTATGGCGACCCTGCAACTAGCCGGTGGCAAAAAGGACAAGCTTCGCCCCGGCGATATTCTGGGGGCTTTAACCAGTGAGGGCGGTCTACGCGGTGATCAGGTGGGCAAAATCAAAGTTCTTGCGCGCAGTGCTTACGTGGCTGTAGAGCGAGAAGCGGTGCAAAAAGCCCAAGCAAAGCTTGAGCGGGATAAGCTAAAAGGGCGCGCTTTTCGAGTGCGCCGCATTCGGTATTAACGACGTATTCAAAACAATGCTGATGTGTATCACTTGGTCGTCAGCGTATTCGCGACTCGCGCATTCGCCATGTAGATGTCTGGCATGAGATAGGAGCCTTCGCAGCAAGCTATGAAAACACCCAAACGATTACAGCCCTTGGTCGATGACGGCCTGATCGATGAGGTGCTGATGCAGTTGATGAGCGGCAAGGAAGCGCAGGTGTATGTGGTACGCTGCGGCGGAGACACACGCTGTGCCAAAGTATTCAAGGAAGCCAAGCAGCGCAGTTTCAAGCAAGCGGTGCAATACCAGGAAGGGCGTAAAGAGCGTAACAGCCGCCGAGCGAGGGCCATGGCCAAGAAAACCCGCTACGGCCAGAAAGAGCAGGAGCAGGCGTGGCTCACCGCCGAGGTGGATGCGTTGTACCGCTTAGCCGCAGCTGATGTTCGTGTGCCAAAGCCCTATGGCTTTGTGGATGGCGTGCTGCTGATGGAGATGATCACCGACGCCGAAGGCGATGTAGCACCGCGCTTAGACGATGTTACCCTGACCGAAGAGCAAGCCTTACGCTATCACGCCAAAGTGATTCAAGACGTGGTGAAAATGCTCTGCGCGGGTCTGATTCATGGTGACCTATCTGAGTTCAACGTGCTTGTTGATGCCGATGGCCCGGTCATTATCGACTTGCCCCAAGCGGTAGACGCGGCCGGTAATAACAGCGCCGCCGCCATGCTGGAGCGCGATGTCGATAACATGCGCGCTTATTTTGGTCGCTTTGCTCCCGAGCTGCTCACTACTCACTACGGCAAGGAGATGTGGGCGCTTTATGAAGCGGGCGAGCTGCACCCCGATAGCAAACTCACCGGCCACTTCGAGTTTGATAGCCACATTGCCAACGTGGATGAGCTGATGGAAGTCATCGACGACGCCAAAGAGGAAGAAGCTGAGCGTCAGGCGCGAATGCGTGATGACGACGACGAGGATTAACCCCAATAGTGATAAACTGAGGCAACGCTTAGCAGAGTAAGTAGTTGGATGAAACGACTCTGCCATATCGCATAGCCGAAAGATCACCGGAGGGGAGTGTGAAGGGCAGCCGTTTCAGTGCAGGGAGAGCCAAGGCGCTTGTCTTATCGCTCAGTGTTGGTGCAGCAGGCGGTGTGCTGTTTCACATTTCGGGGCTGCCGCTGGCCTGGATGCTTGGCCCCTTGGTGGCGAACCTGCTGGTGTCTGCCAAAGGCGTGAAGGTTGAAGTGCCTGAATCGCTGCGCAGCGTGTTTCTCGCGGTGATGGGCATGGTGCTCGGCAGCCAAGTCACGCCTGAGCTGGCCCACCGGGTGCTCGAC
>NZ_JAMZBE010000174.1:0-6734 GCF_024158645.1 Halomonas sp. 707B3 | reverse complement strand
GCTTGAGGCCTACCGACTAATGACGATTTGGCGCGAGGGCGAAACCCGCCGTCGAGATTTACCGCGTAATTGGCTGGTGAGCGATAAGCTGCTGTTCGTTGTAGCAGAAAAAATGCCCAAAAACCGCTATGAGCTAGCCGAGGTTGAGGGCATTAAGCCGCCGCTGGTCAAAAAAGAGGGCGATGCTCTACTGGCGCTAGTGAAGCAGGCCCAGCACTGTCCAGAAAGCGACTTACCTACGCGTTGGCCAGACCCCATGCAGCCTGCGTTTAAGCGCCGTTTCAAGGCGATTAAGGGAGTAGTTGCCGAAAAAGCAGCGGCTCTTAATATTGCTCCGGAAATGTTGCTGCGTCGCCGGGATATTGAGGCGCTGGTCATGCAGCGGCTTGCACACCAGCCATTACAAGAACTGAGTGGTTGGCGCGATACCTGCTTAACGCAAGCTATTCATCAGGCGCTTGAGGAGTCATCTTTATGAGCGAAAAACTGCTATGCGAGATTTTTAAAAGCTCGCGCAAAGACGAAATGTACCTCTACGTGGATAAGCGTAAAGGAATGGAGACAGTGCCTGAGGCGCTGATGGAGACCTTTGGTAAGCCGGTTCCTGTGCTAACGATGATTCTGACTGCTGATAAGCCGCTTGCCCGCGTGAAGGCTGCCGATGTGATGGCTGCGATTGAGGAACAGGGATTTTACCTACAAATGCCGCCTGCCAAAGAGCCCTATTTACTAGACATTCATCGCGCTCAGACGACAGATCGCTCGTGAGTTATCGGCGCATTAGCGTGGCGCAAAAGCGATGAACTTTCTTGCCCACGCATGGCTGGCTCAGCCGGGGGACGACGGCTTTCTTTACGGTAATTTGATTGCCGATGGCGTGAAAGGCAGCGACCTTTCTGCTTGGTCGCCAAGCGTTGCCTGTGGCATTCGCCACCATCGGCGAGTTGATGCCTGGGTAGACCAGCACCCTAGCGTTATGATGGCCAAGCACCGCGCTCCTCAGGCTCAAAGACGCTATGCGGGCATTGCGCTGGATGTTGTGTGGGATCATTTTATTTCTCGCCAGCAGGAGGGGGCTAGTCAACATCAGCTGATTGATCGCTGCTATCGATTACTCAGCGCGTGGCCCGCGCCACAACGTCTAGCGACGATGATGCCGGTGCTGGTTGAGCACGACTGGTTGCGCCGTTACGCTGATTTTGATTTTACATGTCGTGCGGTGGCGGGCATCGGGCAGCGCCTTTCCGGCCCCAACCGTCTGGCTGAATTAGTGCCCTGGCTGCGTGAAGACTACACTGCTTTAGAGGCGGATTTCAGCGTGTTATGGAGTGAGTGCCGGGAGGCGCTGACCAGTGATGGTAAGACAAGCTGAGATTAGCTGGCTGCTATAGCCTGCCTAACGTTAATGTTTAACCGAGGTGATTAGACGATGGAAACCGCGTTGCGCGAGCGCTTCTGGGAACGCTATTCGTTGGAAGAGCTAACGCCTCCAGAATGGGAAGCCCTGTGTGACGGCTGCGGTCAGTGCTGTTTGCTAAAGCTGCATGATGATGAGACGCAAGAGCTGGCCATTCTTAACGTAGCGTGCCGCCTGCTGGATACTCATAGCTGCCAGTGCAGCGATTATGAAAACCGCTTTGAGAGCGTGCCTGACTGCACCCAGCTGACCCCAGCGCTGGTAAAAGAGTTTACCTGGTTGCCGCAAACCTGTGGGTACCGACGAGTGGCGGAAGGTCGCAAGCTGGCAGGATGGCATCCATTACTAAGTAACGATGCTGAACGAGTCCATCGAAAAGGCATCAGCGTCAGAGGGTTTGCTGTGTCCCAAGATGAGGTGCCAGAAAGGCAACTCGAAGAGCATATAATTGCCGTTCTTCCTATGTCGTGATTTTCATGTTTGAGCCCCTGCCGTAGCCTTCCTTGGCGTACGCTTAGACCGCTGGCGAATGCACTGTTAGCTAGCGGTTTTCGTTTTGCTGCTATCCCAAATGGTTAAAAAAGCCTCTTTAAGAGCCGAGGGTTGCGGCTTGGCAGCGGTTTTTTTGGTTGCCTGAGTGTTAGCGGGCTTCGTTGGGGTATCCCAAATGGTGGGAAACTGTTCCTGATATTTCATCGTGTTACTCCTAATGATCAGCTATATAGACGTTGGTATATAAAACTTATGGCTAGTATGCCGTAAAAATTATTTTATGGAAAGTATTTTCATAAAATAAATGGCGTAAAAAAAGCAGCGCCTTGGCGCTGCGAGTGGTTGTATTGGTGGCTGTGTTAAAGCGCGTTTTGCTGCTGTACTGCTAACCAGTGGGTCAGAGGCTCAAATGGCATGGGTTTGGCAAACAAGAAGCCTTGCAGTACATCGCAATTCAGTGCCAGGAGGTGTTGCTGCTGCGCGCTGGTTTCTACGCCTTCGGCTACCACGTTCAGTTCCAGGTGATGTGCCAGTGCAATAATCCCCTGTACGACCGCCGCATCCTTGCTGCTTTCGACAATATTCAAGATAAAGCTGCGATCTATTTTGATTTTGTCGATGGGTAGATGGCGCAGATAGCTCAGACTGGAAAACCCAGTGCCAAAATCATCAATGGCAATACTGATCCCCATGCCGCGCAGTGCATGGAGCGTATCAATAGCCGCCTCGGTGTCATTCATTAAAATACCCTCGGTGAGCTCAAGCTCCAGCGCCGTGGGAGGTAAGCCGGTGACCTCAAGGGTTTTGCGTAACGAGCTTAAAAAGCTGGGACGATGAAACTGCATCGGAGAAAGATTTACCGCCATTCGGCAATGATTGGGTAATAGTGGCTGTAGCTTTAAAAAATCTTTGGCAGCGCGCTCCATTACCCACTGGCTTAAGCCAATGATCTGCCCCGTCTCTTCGGCAATCGGAATAAAGAGCCCAGGTGAAATGGGGCCTTTGACGGGGTGGTTCCAACGGACTAACGCCTCGAAGCCGTGTATGTCGCCATCGCGGGTTAGTAGCGGCTGGTAGTGCAGTTCAAACTGCTCTTGAGTAATGGCCTCTTGTAAATCATTGCGCAATGTTACCCGCTGGGTGAGTTTTTGATTAATGTCGTAGGTAAAGGTTTGCAGCGTATTGCGGCCTTGCTGCTTGGCTTTATACATCGCCATATCCGCCTGCTGTAGCAGGGCCGCTGGATTTTCAAGCGCTTCATCACTTAGCGCAATGCCGATACTGGCAGAAAGATATAATTCATGACGGTCGATGCGATAGGGTTGTGCCAGCTCCAGCAGCAGGCGTTCAGCAACTTCCTGAGCATGGTGAGGATCATCTAAATCGGGCAGTAGCAGTACAAACTCGTCGCCACCAAAGCGACACAGCGTATCGGAAGGGCGGATGGCTTCCTCTAAACGTCTTGCCACATGAATCAAGACTTGGTCACCGACAGCATGACCGAGAGTGTCATTAATAGGTTTAAATTCGTCCAAATCAATAAACAACACCGCTAGCTGTTGGTGATGGCGTCTTGCCAAATCTACATCGTGTTGTAAGCGGTCTTCAAAAAGCGCGCGATTGCCAAGCCCAGTCAAAGCATCGTGGGTGGCGTGAAAAGCCAACTCATTTTCATGATCTTTATATTCTGAAATATCGTTAATAATGCCGACAAAGTGGGTGGCGTGACCATCGTTGGCTCGTACAGGTGAAATAAACACATTGTTCCAGAAGGCGCGTCCATCTTTGCGGTAGTTACGAATGGTCAAGCTGATATCGCGCTGCTGAACAAGGGCTTGGCGAATGTCGTTGATCTGAGCAGGGTCTGTATCTGGGCCTTGCAGAAAACGGCAGTTGCGGTTTTGTACTTCTTCTAACTCGTAGCCGGTAATCTCTACAAAAGCAGGGTTAACGTAGATGATCGGAAAATCATCTGCGCGTGCTTCACAAATCAGTACACCGTTGCTGCTTGCTTCTAAGCTGCGCTGAAAAATACGTAGCTGTGCCTCGTTATGGCGCAACGCGGTCATCTCCTTCACCACACCATACACACCTACAACATTATCCATTACCACAGTGGGTAAAAACGAGATATCGACGTAATGTAGGTCGCCTGACCGGCTGGCTATTTCAATTTCAAACCGTTGGGCGATACCCGTTAATGCGTGGCTAAAGGCGTCATTGATAGCCTCACATTGTTCGGTGGGCACCATGGTGTACAAATGACTACCAATAATATCGGCTTCGCTAATGGCGAGTAGCGTCAGCAGTGATTGATTCACGCTTTGAAAATAGCCATCAATATCCAGCGAAAATACGCCATCAGGGTTTTGGGTAAACAGTGACCTAAAGCGTTGCTCGCTATCCTGTAGTGTCTGTTGATGGTTATGGCGCTCTATGGCTAGACGCATCAACCTTAATGCGCTTGGTAGCAGGGTGGGCTCAATATCGTCGGCGGTGTGCGGTTGGTTTGATGCTTCTTTAGTTAACAGCGCTACGGTGCCAAGCGGTAGCGTTTCGCTACTATTGAGTACGTGGAGAGTCGCTTGGGTATAACCATGCTGATAGGCAAGTTTTTCAAAGGCAGTGACCGCTGGGCTGTCTGTCAGTGATAGCGTCGTTTCCACTAAACCTTGCTGTTGTAGCTCGGTTGCTAGAGAGATAGCGCTTTCGTTAAACGGCATCGACTCCTGAAGGGCAAATGGGAGGGTGCAGGAGAGCAGTTCGACTCGGTAAGTGGCTGTATGATCTAAGCGCCAAATAGCGACATGTACCTGCTTGCCTTGTTGCTCAAGTAGACGACAAATCTGCAATAAAGTGGCGCTGCAGGGTTCGTCCCGAGCGATCATCGCCTGGATTCGGTGCTGGTCTTCAAGTGCTTCCTTTGCTTTCGCAAGCTCCAGCGAGCGCTGTGTACGTGCAGCCATCAAAGCAAGGCTAAGCACTAATTGATAGGTCAGTAGCAGTCCAGAAAGCCCTACTCCTGCCGCAATAAAATTGGCGAGATCAAAGGTCGAATCTACGCGTGGCATAAGGCTTAAGTGCAGTGAGGTCTCACCAGGAAGAACAAGGTGCTGCTCGCTTAATGGGGTGCCTTCTGGTAGCTTGCTATGCGGAGTTAGCTCTCCGTCCTCAGTGACTAAGTGGCCGCCGTGGTGGCTAATATGCAAGTTGAATGCCTGTTCTGCCATGCTGGCTTCACTTGTGACTAGGCGAGCAATATTAATGACTGCGACGAGCTGATAACGCTGCGCATTAGAAGGCTTTAGGGCGAGTAGGGCTAATTCAGGGCGCGATGGGTCAGGGAGCAACCATTGTGTAGATTGCTGCTGTTGGTTCAGCCAGCGCAGTACGGGTAAGCTAACCAACTGGTCATCAAGCCATAGTAGATCTTGACCCTGCTGAGCACGCCGCCAAGTATCCCTAGTGATAGGGTTAAAGTAGGCGAGCGCTAAGATACTAGGGTAATCACTCCAGTAACGTGCTACCTCTCGCTGGCGTGACTCCTCATCCTCAAACACTTCTTGCCAACGCTCTGCTAAGCGTTCAAGGACAATTGCCCGTGAATTAAGCGTGCGCTCAATGCTGGTTGTCACGCTTTCCAGTGAATGTTGAGCTTCTAAACGTGTTGTTTCGTGCTGGTTCCAGCTGATTAAAAACCAGCCACTCATGCTTAGGCTGACGCCAATAATCCCTGCCGTGACTGCGGACTTGCTAAGCGAAGAGGTAAGTCGGGGTACTCTACGGCTTACCATGACCATGGCCAAGCCAAACGAGAAGCAGAGCAGCCCTGGGAGTAATGCACTCGCACGAGGTAGCCAGCTGGGTAATTTGGCTCCGGCATGATAAGCCAGTGTAATAGTGCCGATCAGCCACAAAAAACCGCCCCCGAACTGCCATACACGATGCTGCCACTGGCCTTGAGGGCCGACCCATAAACAGAATGCAGCAAGAATGAGAGTGGGTACTGCCTGGGAAGGCAGACGGGGCTGACCGGTCAACCAGGAGTGCCCGGTTCCTGCATCTATTACATTATGCACCAAGGTATAAAAAGCCAAGAGGGCTAAACAAACGCTGGATGCCCGGCGCCACTTGGGCAAATTAGCCATGACCGAACTAAGCCCTAAGCCACATAAAAGGATAACCAGTGAGCTGTCGGGCAACACGGCCAGTGCCTGGGGTTGCGGCAGACTTGGTGTCACGCTGAATACAAGGCTAGCACCACCGATAATAACGGTGGTGGTCAGTAGCATCAGCAGGCCTGTCTGAAGTGCTAACTCACGGTTGTGTGCATCCATTGAGGGAGAGTCGTCTAGGCAGAGTGGGAGGGGGAAGTATTGTCAGCGTAGTAAGCTAATAGTCTCAGTGAATGTGGGAGGTGGCAAGGCATAAACAGTATGAATGTAATGTGTATAGATCACACTGATTTGTAGTGGCTGTGTAATTTTAGGTGTTGATAAGGTTTTAGTAAGTTTCGAACCGCTGCTCCCTAGTGGTATGATGAGATACACGATGCTTTGGAGAGGCCAAATCGTTCGGTGAGTGTGATCGTGAAGCTAGAAAATTGCGTAAACTGCCAATGTGCTCCTTGATGCAGACAGTGGTTTTAAGCTGCCCGATAGGTTGGTGAATAAAGTGCTTCAGACGCCTAAAAGTAGCCTATAAATTACTTGCGCTGAACGAATATATGAATCGCCCCGGATATTCTAGACACCCGTTAGGCTCTTAAAGTAACGCCTTTCATACTCAACCGGTGACAAGTTATCACTTGTGCTGTGTCGGCGCT
>NZ_JAMZBE010000173.1:0-6740 GCF_024158645.1 Halomonas sp. 707B3 | reverse complement strand
GGGTGTTGCGGGCATGCCGTCTCTCTACTGGCTAAACGTATGTAAACGTATGAAAGAGGGCTGGCGCTTGCCAGCCCGAGCGCTCTATTCGGAGGCCTGCCACTGATTAACTACCAGGGTAATGCGTACATCGCCGTAGTTCATGACCAAGCGGCGCGGTAGCCACATGCCTTCAGCCTGCTCCCAGTCGCGATAATCAATTTCCCAGCCATCTTGTTGGAGGTGGCTCGGGAAGCCGAGTTCGTCAGTTTCGAGCTGGTAGCTGGCGTGGTCGCCGGGCAGGCCGCGCACCCAGTCAGGCATGGCGCGCACTGGCAACGACCAGCCAAGCTGCTCTTCCATTAAGGCTTCCGGGGTTTCTGCTTCAAAACGGCCTTCACTGGTGGTCAGTGAGAAGCGACCCTCGCGGCCTTCCAGTACGCTGCGACCACCGCCAAAGGGGCCGCTAATCAGCATGCGGAAGTAGTAGGGGGTTTGGTTCCAGTCCAGGTTGGCGCTGGTGTTCTCTTCTGGAGTGCGTAGGCCCGCTTTGCCGACCAGGGTCCAGCTCTCGAACGCTTCCACATCTGCCTGTTGGCGCTCCCACTGGCCGGCTTGGCGGCCGCCTTCATCCATCGGCGCTTGGCTGGCGCACCCGGCAAGGGCAGCCACCGCCAGGGCGGCCACCCATAGGCGGGCAGAACGATAGAGTGATGCGGAAGAGGTGCTCACTGGCGCGCTGTTCAAACAAGAGGTCAACATAACTGGCTCCATGTCAGTGCTGTCTATTAAGGGTAAAAACTAGCAACGGTAAAGAAGTAAGCCTTAGGGCGCGCTGGGTGGTGTAAGTTCAGGGTAACGCTCAAGTAAATCATCAATTTGAGGATGGTAGGTGGCTCTTTGCAGAATGCGTGCAATCAGCTGGCGCGCTTCGTCACTGCGTCCTAGTGAATGAAGCACCTCGGCTAAGTGCGCGGCAATTTCTTGGTCGGGCATCTGCGCGTAGGCGCTTTCTAGCCATGCCAGCGCATCGTCGGGTTTGCCGAGGCGGAAATACACCCAGCCCATGCTGTCTAATACCGCCGGGTTATCTGGGTCCGCTTCGTAGGCACGCTCAATAAGCTCACGAGCTTCTTCCAGTCTTCCGGGTAAGTTAAGGTCAGCGAGCGTGTAACCTAGGGCATTTAGCGCGTCAGCATTGTTGGGCTCGGTGCGTAAGATTTGCCGTAAGTCCCGCTCCATGCCTGTTAAGTCGCCCATCTCCCAGGCGCGCATGGCGCGAAGGTACAGCAGGCTAGTGTCATCTGGGGTGCGGGTAATTTCCCGATCCAGCAGGGCGGTGGCATCTTCTTGAAGCGACAACTCGTCCAGCAGTTGCACTTCTAACCTTACGAGGTCACCGAAATAGGCGTCGTGGCGCATGCGCTCAATGCGTAGAAAAGCGCGGGCGTCGAGTAAACGATCATCCTCAATGAGCATGCGAGCCGCCGCCGACCTGGCGGCTAAAAATTCATCACCTTCATACACTTGGCGGTAGTAGAGGAGGGCGTTATCGACCTCTCCTTGGGATTGGGCAATAGCACCTAATAAGAAGTAGGCAATGTTGGGTATGTTCTCTTGACCAATGAGCGGCTGTAGCAGCCGATAGGCAGGCTCGCTGTGCCCTTCTTCTAAATAGAGCTGCGCCAAGGCAATGCGTAAATCCTGGTTGCCGCCGTGGCTCTCTAATAGGGCATTGGTTTGCACTTCGGCGGCGGTAATGTTGTTGAGGCGTATTTCTGCTTGGGCCAGCATTAAGATAAAGCGCACGTCGTCAGGCGCTAGGCTAAGGCCTTGCTGGGCCGCCTGCTGTGCGCCGCGGTGGTCGCCAGTTTCCAGCGCAAGGCGTGCTTTAGCTAGCCACAGGGCGGCGGACTCTGGCTCTTGCTGTTCTACTTCATCTAAATAGCGCTGGGCGGTTTGCGTTTCTCCCAGGGCGGCTTCGATCAGAGCGGTACCCAGCAGCACATCGCTGTGAAACTCGCGCTGGGAAACCTCCGGCCGTGAAAGATAGCTGCGTAGCTGCTGTGCTAGCAGGTTAAGCGGTGCCTCTTCGGCGACGGCGATTTCAGCGAAGGGGGCAATTTCACCATTGCCGCCTGATTCAGCAATGGCTAGCCGCTGCTCTAAGCTATCCAGCCAGTCACCCCGTTGGAGTGATAGTGAGGCAAGCAGGCGGTTGGGTGTTTCTGCCCGAGGGTCTAATTCACGCCAGCGCAGCGCGGCGGCTTCCATTAGTGCGGCATCATTACCAAAGCGCGCGGCGAACGTGGCCCGTTCGGCCAGCCCTGGTGACGTGTAGCGCTGGGCGGCCTCAAGATATCCCTGGCCCGCATAGCGGTAATCGCCGCGTTGTCCGGCCAGCTCTGCGGTTAGCAGGGTGCGTAACCCAGCGGCATCTAGCCCGCTGGTAATAGGCGGTGCCTTCACCATTGGGTCTTCAACATGAGCGTTGGTTTCACCGTCAAAAAGAGAGGGTGACAGCTGGCAGCCGCTCAGTATCAGCGTGGCGGCCAAGGGCAAAAGTGGAAAACCCGAAAACGAACGGGGAATACCCAGTAGTGTTGCGCGATGGGGCATGCGTATCTCGATCAAGTGGCCGAGTGTTCAGCATAGCGGCTTGGCTGCCTGCGGCAAAGTGGTGTGCGCCAGAAGATGCTCGGCTGTGATAGAATGTTCCACCTTGAAAAAGAGCCGAGCCAGCGCAATTCACTTGATGAGCTGCTCTCTTAGACTTGTATCAACAAGCCAAGAAACCATGACCGACAGTGACGTGACGACCGATCCACTAGCGAAGACGCATAACCCATGACGCTTCTTGCCCTGGGAATCAATCATCGTACTGCCACCGTGGCTGTGCGTGAGCAGGTGGCCTTTACGCCGACGCAGCTGGAAAGCGCGTTGGCTGAACTGCGTAGCCTGCCACACATTAGCGAAGCGGCGGTGCTTTCGACGTGTAATCGCACGGAACTCTACTGTGTGACGGATACCGCCGGTGAGCAGACTGTGCTGGACTGGCTGGGTCGTTTTCATAATTTACGCGTTGAAGAGCTCTCCCGCTGCGCCTACCACTACCACGACAACGACGCTGCTCGTCATTTGATGCGCGTGGCTGTGGGGCTGGACTCCATGGTGTTGGGTGAGCCGCAAATACTAGGCCAGTTAAAAGATGCTTATCAGCAAGCGCGTCAGGCCAAGGGCCTGGGTGGCGAGCTGGAGCGTCTTTTTCAGCACACCTTCGCCGTGGCCAAGCAGGTACGCACCGAAACTGGCATCGGTAAAAATCCGGTTTCTGTTGCCTATGCTGCCGTCAGCATGGCCAGCCGCATTTTCGATGATTTCAGCCGCGCCAACGCGTTACTGATTGGGGCCGGTGAGACCATCGAGCTAGTGGCCCGCCATCTGCATGAAGCTGGTGTCCGTCAGCTCACCGTGGCGAACCGTACCCGGGAGCGGGCCGAGCAGGTTTCATCGTCGCTGGGCGGTACGGCGATTACGCTGCCGGAGATTCCTGATGCCTTAGAGCATGCCGATATCGTTATCTCCTCTACCGCATCGCCGCTGCCTATATTGGGCAAAGGGATGGTCGAACGGGCGCTGAAGAAGCGTCGCCATCGTCCCGTGTTTATGGTCGATATCGCCGTACCGCGGGACATCGAGCCAGAAGTGGGTGAGCTGGCGGATGTGTTCCTGTATACCGTCGATGACCTGGAAGAGGTGATCGAAGAGAATCGTCGCCACCGTCAAGTGGCGGCCGACCAGGCCGAGTCGCTCATTGAGCACGGCGTGGGTAGCTGGCAGCATGAGCGGCGTATTCGTAATGGCGGTGAGGTGATTCGTGACTATCGCCGCCACGGTGAGGCGCTGCGCGACCAGGCGCGGGATCAGGCGCTTGAGCGTTTGGCAAAAGGCGAAGACCCGGCCAAAGTGGTTGAGCGCCTAGCGCATCAGCTGGCCAGCCGCCTAATGCATCAGCCAACGCTCACCATTCGCGAAGCGGCCTCTCAGGAAAACCACGATTTGCTTAGCGCCGCGCCGCGCCTGCTGCTACCGCCGAAGCCCGCCTTTGAGCAGCCTGCGCCCCCGGCAAAACGCCAGAAGGATGATACGCCCGCATGAAAGAGACTTTGCGCCAACGTTTAGACAGCTTCTCCGACCGGTTTGAAGAGCTGGCCATGCTGCTGTCCGATCCTGAGGTGATCAACAATCAGCAGCGCTTTCGCGACTACTCTCGCGAGTACGCCGAACTCGAAGAGCTGGTCGCCGCTTGGAAGCGCTACCTTGAGGTGGAAAACAGCATTGCCGAAGCCGAGCAGCTAAGCCGCGACAGTGACCCGGAGATGCGCGAGCTGGCGGAGATGGAAATTCTCGATGGTCGCGAGCAGTTGGAGACTCTCGACGTTGAGCTGAAACGCCTGCTGATTCCGAAAGACCCGGACGACGGTCGCGGTGTCTTTTTGGAAGTGCGCGCGGGCACGGGTGGTGATGAAGCGGCCATCTTTGCGGGTGATCTCTTCCGCATGTACTCCCGCTATGCGGAAAAGCGCGGCTGGCGCGTAGAAATTGTTAGCGCTAGCCACGGCGAGCAGGGCGGTTATAAAGAAGTCATTTCCCGAGTGAAGGGCGACGGCGTCTATGCCCGCCTCAAGTTCGAGTCTGGCGCTCATCGGGTACAGCGCGTACCGGCGACCGAATCCCAGGGCCGAATCCATACTTCCGCCTGCACCGTTGCGGTGATGCCTGAAGTGGATGAAGTGGGAGATATTGATATTAACCCTGCGGATTTGCGGGTTGATACCTACCGCTCCAGCGGTGCCGGTGGTCAGCACGTTAACACCACCGATTCCGCGATTCGGATTACCCACCTGCCTACCGGCGTGGTAGTGGAGTGTCAGGAAGAGCGTAGCCAGCATAAGAACCGCGCCAAAGCGATGTCGCTGCTGGCCGCCAAGCTCAAGCGTAACGCGGTGGATTCTCAGCGCCAGGAGCAGGCCGATGCCCGCCGCTCGTTGGTAGGCTCTGGTGACCGCAGTGAGCGTATCCGCACTTACAACTTCCCTCAGGGGCGCATTACCGATCACCGCATTAACCTGACGCTCTACAAGCTGACCGAAGTAGTGAGCGGCGAGCAGTTGGACGACGTGATCGAACCGCTGATTCACGAGTACCAAGCGGAACAGCTCTCGGCGCTGCAGGACGCTTAATGACGTTCGACGCCCTTCTGAAGAGCGCCGCCCAGCGGCTGCAGCTGGCAGGTTCGCCGTCGCCTCGCATAGATGCTGAGGTACTGATGGAGTTCGCTACTGGCCGCAGCCGCACATGGCTCTATACCTGGGGCGATAGCGAATGCCCCACCTGGGAGCATGCCCGCTTTGACGCGCTAATTGCCGCCCGCGCCCATGGCCAGCCGGTGGCCTATTTAACCGGAGAGCGTGAGTTTTGGGGGCTGCCGCTGGCTACCTCGCCTACCACGCTGATTCCGCGGCCCGATACCGAAACCCTAGTAGAGGCCGCTTTAGCGCGTGCAGGCACGCCACCCGGCAGGCTGCTTGACCTGGGTACGGGCACCGGGGCTATCGCGCTGGCCTTTGCCAGTGAACGGCCGGATTGGCAGGTGGTCGGGGTGGATGTTCGCCCAGAGGCGGTGGCGCTGGCGGCTCACAATGCTCGCACGCTTAAGATCACTAACGCCACGTTCCTGGTCAGCGATTGGTTCAGCGCTTTGAGGCTTTCGCCTCCTAGTGCGTCCTCATCTGGTTCGCCTTCGCCTGGTTCAACGTTTGAGATTATTGTTAGTAATCCGCCCTATATTGCCGCTGATGACCCGCATTTAGGCCAAGGCGATGTACGCTTTGAGCCACGCTCGGCGCTAGTGGCCGATGCCGACGGCATGGCTGACCTGCTGCATTTGATTACCACCGCTCAGGCGTTTCTCTCGCCCGGTGGCTGGCTGGCGCTGGAGCACGGTTATCGGCAGGCTCCTAGCGTGCGCGAGGCGCTAAAGCTAGCGGGCTATCAAAGCGTTGAAAGCGTACAAGACATGGGCGGCCATGAACGGGTTACCCTGGGGCACCTCGAATAACTGCCTGATTCATCAGTATTGGATCCTGCCATGAAACCAAAAAATAGAACGCTGGACCGTATCGACCTGAAAATTTTGCGCTGCCTGCAAGAGAACGCACGCATTTCCTATGTAGACCTTGCCTCTGAAGTTGGTTTATCCACAACCCCTTGCCTAGAGCGTGTGAAGCGCTTGGAGCGCGCGGGCATTATCCGTGGCTACCAGGCCATTCTTGACCCCAGAGCGCTTAAGGCGAATTTGCTGGTGTTTGTTGAAATTAGCCTGGAAACCCAGTCGCCTGCTGTGTTTGACGAGTTCCGCCGTGCGGTGGAGAAGCTGCCTCAGATTCAGGAGTGCCATCTGGTCTCCGGCCAGTTCGACTACATCTTGAAGTGCCGCATTCCTGAGATGGCCGCGTATCGGCAGCTATTGGGCGATGTGGTGCTGACATTGCCGGGCGTGAAAGAGTCGAAAAGCTACG
The DNA here is from genome assembly GCF_024158645.1 of Halomonas sp. 707B3. Lineage (NCBI taxonomy): Bacteria > Pseudomonadati > Pseudomonadota > Gammaproteobacteria > Oceanospirillales > Halomonadaceae > Halomonas > Halomonas sp. 707B3. Next base: position 180 of record NZ_JAMZBE010000173.1, on the reverse strand, counting down.
TGGTGATGGAGGAGGTGAAGGAGAGCTTCAGCCTGCACATCCCCGACTTTGAGGAATTTGAGGATAAGTAACGCGATGATGGACGATCAGGCGCTGCTGCGCTATAGCCGCCAAATCATGCTGCCTGAGGTGGACATTGAAGGGCAGGAGCGCTTGCGTGCTGCCCATGCGCTGATTATC
>NZ_JAMZBE010000172.1:0-6833 GCF_024158645.1 Halomonas sp. 707B3 | reverse complement strand
GGGCATGGCACTGTCTGGGTGAATGGCGATAATGGCTATATTGCCATGCAGGTCAGTGGGTTAGAAGTGCTTCCGGGGGCCGGTCTCACGGATTCAGGGATGATGATAGATTTCCAGGCCTACCAAGCCGCTAGCAAAAAAAACAAAGACAGGCCAAGTCCAATGCGTTGGAGACTGGTCAACGTCTATAAAAACGGCGACCACGCCAAATAGAACGAAAAGAACCGCCTTAAGTAACGATGAGTAGTTCTCCAGCAACCCTCTCATGCAGACGCCTTAGCTGTCATCTTGGTATACAGCTCAAACAGCTTTTCCAGGCGTTCCGTATCGTTCTTGAAGCGCCGCCCGATGTAGATCCGCTCCAACACTTCATCATTGCGCTCATGGGCTTCACGCAGATTGTCGGGCATTTTTTCAGGGTCGTAGAGTTCAGCAATGGTGGCCGGAAAGTGCGTTTCACGAGCCAACAGGATATTTTCGGCACAGCGGGTCAGGTCGATTTTGTTTTTTTCGGTCAGGGTTGGGACTGGGAAGGTGTTCCAGCCGAGCTCGTTTGAGTAGCGAAAATCAGTTTTTAGCTGCCCACAGACTGTTGCAATCCAAGATAAGTGCAGCTTTGATACCAAAATAGCAAGTTGCCAAAGTGGAGAATCAAAGATAGCGAATGCCTCACTGGAAACTGTGCTATCTGATCCAATCAATCCAGCGGGCAAGTAATGGCGCGATTCTGACGATGTTCTTGGCATAACTACTGTGTGAACGCGGGCACTACGCATTTCTCTCAGTTGATGTGCCCGCGTTGCCATTGTTCTTCCTCCGGCATCGGTACTGCTCAAACGCATTTTCTTAACAGCATCCACACGGCGTTTAATGCCAGGTACTAGCAACGCCTCTGTTAAATTTTTGTCTTCAATCCAAAGGCAGTATCTACTTAACCCATTTGTAAACTCCCTCGACCCATAAACTCTCCGCACCAATTCATGGCGGCGAGCTTCATTCAGATTTAGATCAGAGAGCTCATCGCGAGAAAGCAAAAGATTGCCGCCGTCATAAGGCATGTTTCCCAAATCCATGCATGATAAGCCGTTTCTGGGTTTCGAACTCTTTTTAACGAGCACATTGTCGCCGCCAACTAGATAGGGGTTTATGAGCGGAACAACTTTGACAAGTAGCTCATTATCGTCTGTTGACGAATAGATTTTTCGAGCAGTCTTCGCCTCTCTCGAAAGTCCTATGATCGCAACTATCACACCTGCATTGTGAGCAGCCAAGTTTTTCCATTTGAAAGAGGTATGAGCAAAAGCTATCTCATACTGATTTGATAAGATCAGCGGCCACAACAATGGAACCTGATGCCCGCGGCATATTGAATTTGTCGAAACAAATGCGCAAGCTGCGTTAGTGTGCTTGCCATAGTCAACCGCTTTAACAAACCAGCATCCAACATAATCAATATATCCATGCTTGACTCCGCGCGGGCCAAAAATATTCTCCATATCGAAAATCTGTTGCGCCGACTTTTTACCTTTTCCTGCATATGGCGGGTTTCCACAAATATATGTTTCGCCGCCCTCATTCTCAAAGTCGATCTGCGCCTGATCCAATGGTGACTCAAACAGATCATCTGCATGGTGTTTTACCGCCGTGCCTGTGGGAGGACAAATGCTCAACCAATCTAGGCGCAGGGCATTACCGCAGGTAATCCAATTATCGGAGCTGAGAGGTAAAAACTCGGCCAGTGCCAGCTTCTTGCCGCGGTAATGCAAGTCACACTGGTACTCGGCAATAATCAACGCTAGACGAGCAACCTCAGCTGAGAAATCTCGCAGTTCAATGCCTCGGAAATTGGTCAGCGGTATATCGGTTGGCCGGTTTGGCTCTTTACGACGCTGGTTTATTTCAGCTTCAATTTCACGCATCTGCTTGTAGGCGATGACCAAGAAATTACCCGAGCCGCAGGCGGGATCAAATACGCGAATTTTGGCCATGCGGTTGCGCAGATTTAGCAGCTTGCGGGCGTTGTCGCCTGCTTCCTCTAGCTTTTCGCGCAAGTCATCCAGAAACAGTGGATTCAGTACTTTCAAAATGTTCGGCACGCTGGTGTAGTGCATGCCCAATGCACCGCGCTCTTCATCGTCGGCCACCGCCTGAATCATCGAGCCGAAAATATCAGGGTTGATCTGTGTCCAGTCCAGGCTGCCGATGTGGAGTAGATAAGAGCGTGCAATTTTGCTGAAACGCGGTACGTCGACACTGCCGGAAAACAGACCGCCGTTTACATAGGGAAACTTCCCCGCCCAGCGGGGGATATTTGCCGCAGCATGCGCTTCTTGCCGCGTGTTCATGGCGCGGAAGATTTCGCTAATCACTTCATGGGTATTGGCAGAGTCTCTGGCGCTCATGTCTGACACGGTATCGGTAAACAGCCCGCTACCGGCGAAGATGTCCGTATCTTCGGCAAAAAAACAAAAGATCAGCCTAGCCATGAAGTGGTTCATTTCATGGCGCTGCTCTTCTGTGCCCCAGCTTGGGTTATCTTTCAGTAGCTCCACATACAGCCGGTTCAGGCGGCTGGTGGCACGAATATCAAACGAGCTTTCACGCACCTGTTTAACAGTGGTGATACCCGCCAGGGGCAAAAAGAAACCGAAGTGATCCGGAAATTCTTCATATTTGCAGGCAACCGTCTCGCCGCTTTCCAGCTCCTCGGCCTCTAGCATCTCACCATCGGTGGCAAGCACGAACTTCGCCTTGGCACGCGTAGTCGCGGGGCTAGCCTTCAACGCAGCTAGGGTTTCGTTAACGGCACCAGCCTCCGCCACCGCAATATGGATATTGTTGGTCTGTAATACACCGCCCCAGGCACCAGAAAAGTCCGACTTATTAGACGTACCCGAACGCAACCGCTTGATGGTGGTCGCCTTGTTGCCAAAAGCTTCCAGAAAGGCATAAGGGAACTCAGCCGGATCAAAGGGCTGTTGTGCCAAGTCAGAAATGGCGGATTCAATTTCAACTGCGTTCATGGAGTGCCGTTTTTCCTATTCAACTGCTGGCAGGTGCTACTTGCTCGACAAGCGGTGGGGTAACATCGGTCAAATCGCAGGATAATTAACGCTTTACCGGCTAGCTAGAGCGGAAAACACTACCCACTGCCCGCGTCATTGACTGACCAACGCGAGGTAACCCCGGCGTTATCATGACGGAGTGACAGAAGGTTTCCAAGGACTGGGTATTCATTTCATGAAAGCTATCATCTACGCCTGATTCTACCTATCGAGCAGGTACAGCGGAGCAACACAGATGCAAACGCCTTATAGCTCAATCGCTTTACGTCATGGCCTATTCACTTGGCCAAACATCTAACTTGCTTGTTTTTTTTCGCAAAATCCCCTGATAAATGGCAATTAGACAAAAAAATAAATTGAGTATTGGAGACAGGTACTGCCCCTGGGGCAGTACCTGTGCCTTCGAGTATGAACGTTTACAGATACCCTTTTTCTGCGAATGACGTGCATCCATCGCTACCCACCACCACGTGATCAATCACCCGTATATCCATCAAGCCAAGCGCTTCCTTCAGTCGCTCGGTAATACGCCGATCCGCATCGCTAGGTTCAGGATCTCCACTAGGGTGGTTATGAACGAGAATGACTGCAGCGGCGTTGTAAGCGAGCGCTGCTTTCAGCACTTCCCGTGGGTACACGCTGGCAGAATCAATGGTGCCGCGAAACAGCTCTTCAAAGCGGATAACACGGTGTTGGCTGTCGAGAAACAGTACGCTGAAGACTTCGTACTCATAGTCCTGCAGCAACAGCTGCAGGTGCTCAAATGCTTGCGAGGGCTGTGAGATCCTGCGGCCTTTGGCGAGCTTACGCCGTGCGAAGCGTTTGGCCATGGCGATGATGTCAGTTTCCGTGACCGGCGAAGTGACTAAGTAGGAGCCCGCCACTTCCCCGGCTTTAAGTTTGGCGTGTGTCATGGTTGCCTCCAAAAAATAAAAAAATGCCGGGGTGGTGGCCCCGGCATCTATGTCGTTAATAGTAAATGAGTGTTGTGGTTCAGTGGGCAAGTCACGCCGCCATCACTTGGCTGATGCGCCGCTCCATCTCCTCATGGAACGCCTCAACCCGCTCGGCAATCGTGCGGATCAGCGCCTCGTCTCGGTAAGCGCGTTTCACAAACAGCGGCATACCGGGCCAGTAGCTCACAAAGTCGATCCATTCTCGTTCGCTGACCCATAGCCCACCTTGGCATTGGGGCATGTGCTCGTCGGGGATTTCCCCGCTGAGCAGCACCTCAATCTGGAACTTAGGCAGCTTGGTCTTGATCTCCAATAGGCCGTTTCTGCCAATCAGACTATCCGGTGAGTAGCCCACGTTGTGGTTAAGGATCAGGCCCACTTCTTTAGGCTTGGATGCGCCGGTCATATCGCGATACAGCGAGCGGGCGACGCTCTCTAGCTCTTGCCCCCGCTTGGTGTGGGCATTGCCTTGAAACGGCTCGGCCAATTCACCGGTCATACGCTCGCCGATCAACTGGTGCATGTAGGTAATGGCTCCGGTACCCAACCCACCGGGGCCTTTACCATTTACCAGCAATGCCTTGAGTTCTGACATGGTGACGCGCCCAAGACGCCCCGCCAGCCACTCGGGCGAGCCTTGTGGCATGGTGAGTATCTTCATAACGCCTCCTGTAGGCGATGAGAGATCGGACTGAGACGCGATTGCTATTTCACGGCTCGCTTGGTGAGGGATGCGCGGAGCTTGTCGAAATCTGCCTGAGGCACCTGAACCGCAGCACCGTATTTGCCTCTGAACCACTCTTGCGTGGTGGCTGGGCATTGGCTGATCAAACGCTGAATCTGCCCCGCCTGAAAGGCGGTGACCCTCTTCACGGCTGCACGTGTACTGGTATGACCGTTATCGTCTTGGCCACGTGTGGTGATGTTGAGCAACGCGCACAGCACATAGCGCTTGCCGTAGCTGGTAGACGATCCAAATGCCTGGACGGCGTTCTTGTTACCGCTCATATCCGCAGGCAGCAGCATGCTGGTCTCTTCACGGTGACCATCCTTATGCATTAGCACGCCCGTTACTTGGATACCGCGTTCCTGGGTCTGAATACGGAAGCTCACCGCAAAGCCGTGTTTTTGCAGTATGGGCCGTACGGTATCGACAATGTCTTCCAGCGTGGCATAGCAACCGTTGTTGGTTTGGCCACGCTCTTCAATGCTGGGCAACTCTGTCTGCATCCCTGCCATGGCCGCGCTGTAGGCCATCATTGCTTGACGATCCATTACCCGTTCCTGCATTTGCAGCAGGCGCTCCATCTTGTCGATATCGACGTCAGGGTTGAGAGCAGCTCGCTCAATTACCTGGATAATGGCGGTGCTATCAGCCGTAGGGTGCGCTTCTAGCGCCGCTGAGTTTGGGGAGTGCTGAGCGTTGGCGTCTGCTTGAAGGGAAGGCACTGGGCCTTTTTGGGAAGACGCATTTACTACATGAGTACGCTGTGCCATGGGGCACCTCCTTTTACGTGAAGAGAGAAATGCGGGCTAGTCAGCCCTGTTCATGGGGTGTGTCATTTAACGAGCGCCGGAACGTCGGGTAAGTGACGCGCAATGTCTGCGGGATCGATATGCTCCAGGCGTATCTCCACGCGATAGAACTCGCCCTGGGCACACACCAGCGACGTTGCGTTATGAGCGTCGTGCTCTAGCAGTTGTTTGGTGAGTCGAGTGATAGCCATCTCAATGGCGTCGGAAACAAAGCTCATGCGGGTACCTCGCGGCATAAGCCCCACAGCAAAACGCCCAGCCTTTTCAGGGGCTGGGCGTCTATGCCGTGAGGGTGAGGATGATCATTAGGTGAATCGCTTGTAGGGATGGGGGTATGGATGGCTACGACACCAGCTGTAGGGCGGCATCCAAAGCCTCTTGTTTGAGCTGTGCCCCCTGACCAAACCAGGCTGAGTCCATACGGGTATCGTTACTGCGTGCCCGCTTGTCATGGTCGACGTATTCCGTCACTGCATTGAGTAAGCCCCAGGCCGTGTCTTTGGCAGTCACCAAGTGAGAGCCCCGGCCTTCACCGTGGTAAAGCTTCTGCACCTTATTCAGCGCCCGGTAATTGGGCAGTTTTGAAGGATCGTCCAGCGGCTTCTCTGCGCCACAAATCACCGACTGAAGATACTGCTGCGCTTCCTGCCGAGTGATTTTACGCTCCGCTAGGGTTTTCATCCGATACATGAAGTCATTCCATTGCGACACCGAAATGCCTAACTGACGCTTCACGGCACGCGGATCAAACTCTGAACGGTGGGGCACCTTCACCGCTTGCGACGTGCCATCGACGGCAATCTGCAACGTGTTATTGCACACCACCCGCACCGTGGTGGGTGTGGCCATAGTGGCCAGGGTGCCATCGCAGGAGGTTGCCAACAGCAGGTAGTCGTTCACCTCATCCTGACCTTTGAGCGACGTGCTTAAGCCGCTACGGGCTAACGCCCAGAACTTACGTCCGCCTTTGAGCACGCCAGCGGTTTCTAGCTCATACCCGGCGTATTCCGTCAGGTCGCGATAGAACTCCAGGATCTCTTCAGGCTGTACCACCTTATAGCGCTGAGACACCACCGATAGCGGTGCTTTGGTATCTGAGCGGTAGAGCACCTTTTGTTCAGGGAACGAGTGAATGCTGCCCAGGTGGCTAGCCCCTTCGGCAATAAAGCGCACCGGCGCTTCTTCAATATGCCAGTTCATACCGGCCTGTTGCTGCCAGACCTCCAGCGGTTGATGACGAGACAGTTGCTGCCCCAGGCCATGCCAAGGGGTATCG
>NZ_JAMZBE010000171.1:0-6915 GCF_024158645.1 Halomonas sp. 707B3 | reverse complement strand
CCCGCCGCGAGCAGGCGGTTAGGCTGCTCGTCGTCGATATGGCTGGCGCCCACAAAACCAATCACCCGCATGCCGGCGGCATGGGCAGCGGTAACGCCTGCCACGCTATCCTCAACCACTAGGCAGCGGCTGGGCGGGCAGCCAAGCTCATGCGCCGCCAAGCGGTAAATCGCCGGGTCCGGTTTAGGGTTATCGACCTGCTCGGCCGTGAAAATCGGCACATCGCCCAACGCCTCTTCCAACTGCGTTGTTGCAAGCGATGCCAATACGCGGCAGCGGCGACTGTTGGAGACCACGGCCTTAGGTAAATCGAGACTACTAACGGCGTCGTGAACCCCTGCAATCGCGGTAAGTTCTCGTGCCAGACGCGCTTCTATGGCGCTATCGACCCGCTCGGAGGCATCGGGCGGCAGCTGATGGCGGCTTAACTGCGCCAAGTGCTTAAGGATGTCGGCGGTCGTCATGCCCAGGGCTTGGCTGAGCAGCGTGGGAATATCCAGATCCGGCAGCCACTGCCCAAGGTGAGTTTCCAGGGTCTCTTCTGCCAGGGCTTCGCTATCCACCAGGACGCCGTCACAATCAAAAATCAGCGCTTTCATACCTGCGCCCCTGGCGCAGCAGGCTCAGTCGCCGCACGGTTATCCTGGCGGGTCAGGCTGGCCAGCGGGTGCTGTGACAGGCTCTCTAGCGCCAATCCTTGGGCGTCGAACAGGTGAGCACGCTCGGCGGCAAAGCCAAACTGCACGGTATCGTTCACCCGATAGGCCACGTCGCCATCGGCCATGATGGTGATCAGTAGCTCGCCCATCTGCACGTACAGCGAGGTCTGCCCGCCTAAGCGCTCCAACACTTTAATCTGCCCACTCAGCGGGCCGTTTTCATCCAGCTGTAGATGCTCAGGACGAATACCCAGCTCCAGCGCTTCATCGCTGGCGAGCTGTTCACCCGCCACAGGGATAGTGCAGGGCCGCCCGCCGGGCAGGCGCACGGTGACGCCATCATCGCCAATGGACTGCTGTTCGACGCTGAAGAAATTCATCTTGGGCGAGCCGATAAAGCCTGCCACAAAGCGGTTACGCGGGTGGTGGTAGAGCGCCATGGGCGAACCCACCTGCTCCACCACGCCATCGTGTAGTACGACGATTTTATCGGCCATGGTCATGGCTTCTATCTGGTCGTGGGTCACGTAAATCATCGTGGCATCCAGCTCTTCATGCAGCCGCGCCAGCTCGATACGCATCTGCACCCGCAACGCCGCGTCTAGGTTGGAGAGCGGCTCGTCGAACAGGAAGATGCTGGGGTTGCGCACAATCGCTCGGCCAATCGCCACCCGCTGGCGCTGCCCGCCGGACAGCGCTTTGGGCTTGCGATCCAGCAGCGGCTCAAGCTGAAGGATCTTGGCAGCTTCCAGCACCTTGGCGCGGCGCTCCTCTTTGGGCACCCCAGCCAAGCGCATGCTGAAGCCCATGTTGCCCTCAACGGTCATGTGCGGGTACAGCGCGTAGCTTTGAAACACCATCGCCAAACCGCGGTCGGCGGGGCCCACCTCGTTCATGCGCTTGCCATCGATGAGAATATCGCCGTCGCTGGCGCTCTCCAGGCCCGCAATCATGCGCATCAGCGTGGATTTACCGCAGCCCGAGGGGCCAACGAACACCACGAACTCACGATCGTTAACGTCGAGATCAATGCCCTTGATGACCTTGGTGTCGCCAAACTGCTTAGTAATGTTCTTGAGTTGTAAGGTTGCCATGGGGAACTCCTTTACTTGACGGCGCCAAAGGTCAGGCCGCGCACCATTTGTTTTTGGGTCATCCAGCCGAGGATTAGGATGGGGGCGATGGCCATGGTAGATGCCGCCGACAGCTTGGCCCAGAACAGCCCTTCGGGGCTTGAGAACGAGGCAATGTAGGCGGTCAACGGCGCGGCTTTCGACGAGGTGAGGTTGAGACTCCAGAACGCTTCGTTCCAGCTCAAAATCACCGAGAGCAGCCCGGTCGACGCAATCCCTGGCAGGGTCAGCGGCAGTAGCAGGAAGAACACTTCCTGCAGAGTGGAGGCACCGTCCATCCGGCCCGCTTCGAGAATGTCTTTGGGCATATCTTTAAAGAAGGTGTAGAGCATCCACACCACGATGGGCAGGTTCATCAAGGTATAAATAATGATCAGCCCGGTACGGGTGTCCAGCAGCCCGACATCGCGGAAAATCAGGTAGATAGGCACCAGAACACCCACCGGCGGCAGCATTTTGGTGGAGAGCATCCACAGTAGCGTGCCCTTGGTGCGCTTAGTGGGCAAAAAAGCCATGGCATAGGCCGAAGGAATAGCGATGAGCAGCGCTAAAAACGTAGAGCCAAACGCCACCGCGATGCTGTTCAGCGCGAAACGGGCATAGCCCGAGCGTGCCTGCACCTCCTGATAGCTTTCCAGCGTGGGCGAAAAGATAAAGCTGGGGTCGGCTATCGCCGCCGTCTCGGTTTTAAAACCGGTCAGCACCATCCACAGGATAGGGAAAAAGATAATCAGCGCGATCGACCAGCCCAACAGGGTCAATACCAGTTGCCGGATGGGCAACGAGCGAGTATGTGCTGGTGCGCTATTACGATGAGTTGTCATTGAAATGCTCCCAAGACGCCCTGGTGCCGGGGTCAGTCTTCTAAGTTCTTAGCGACCATACGGACAAGGAAAATCGCGACGATATTGGCCAGAATGATGGCAATTACCCCACCCGCCGAGGCCATGCCCACATCGAAATCCAGCAGCGCTTGGATGTAGATCAAATAAGCCAAGTTGGTGGTGGCGAGCCCAGGCCCTCCGGAGGTAGTGACAAAGATCTCGGCAAAAATCGTCAGCAGGAAGATCATTTCAATCATGATCACCACGCTAATCGCCCGCTTTAGGTGCGGTAGCGTGATAAAGAAGAAAATCGCCAGCGGCCCCGCGCCATCCATCCGTGCGGCTTCCACTTGGTCTTCATCCAGCGATTGCATCGCCGTCAGCAGAATCAGTAGCGCAAACGGCAGCCACTGCCACGAGACGATGATGATGATGGAGGTCAGCGGTAGCGATGAGAACCAGTCCAGCGCAGGAAGCCCCAGCGACTGTGCTAACCACGCCAACACCCCGTTAGAGGGGTGCATCATCATGTTTTTCCATACCAGCGCGCTCACCGTTGGCATGACAAAGAAGGGAGAGATCGCCAATACGCGGGCAATGCCCCGCCCGGCAAAATCCTGTTGAAACAGAACCGCTAAGAGCGTACCGCCCACCACGGTAATCACCAGCACCCACCCCACCAGCAGCAGCGTGGTGCCCATGGCCGACCATAGCGCGGGGTCGGTCAGCAGGTACTCATAGTTTTCCAGCCCGGCGAAGCCGGTCATCTCGGGCATCAGTAAGTTGTAACGCTGGAAAGAGAACCAGATGGTCATGCCTAGGGGCACAATCATCCAGAGCAGGAGCAGCGTTACGGCGGGCGCTTGAAGCGAAAGCGTTCTCAGCCCGCCGACCGTACGGCCAGAAGCACGTGTTCTATTCATGGAAATACCTGCAAGAAAACAGACCTGCGAGAACCACCGAAAACGCCTGCCCGTGGCCGGGCAGGCGCAGGAGTGCATTAACGTTCGATGTAGCCCGCCCGCTGCATCGTGCGCTCAGTAGCACGCTGGGCGCTATCTAGCGCCTGCTCAACCGACGTATCGCCGGTCAGCGCCGCCGCAATGGTTTGGCCTACCTGAGTGCCAATCGATTGGAACTCAGGAATACCCACAAACTGCACGCCCACATAGGGGTTCGGCTCCAGGCTAGAGTCGGTGGGGTCGGCCTCTTTAATGGCGTTAAGTACGAAGCCAGCAAACGGAGCAGCTGAGGTGTACTGCTCGTTAGCGTAGGTGGATTCACGAGTACCCGGCGGTACGCTGGTCCAGCCGTTAGTCTCACCGACAAGCTCGATATACTCTTCAGAAGTAGCCCAGGTAATGAACGCTTGAGCTGCCTCTTTATGCTCAGAGGAGGCTGGGATAGCCAGTGCCCAAGACCACAGCCAGTGGGAACCTTTGGGAGTTTCCGCGATGGGCGCGGGTGCAAAGCCAAGCGTACCGGCTACGTCGGATTCGCTCTCATCGTAGAGCTTGCCTGCCGCCGAGGTAGCATCGACCCACATGGCGCAGTTACCGCGTGAGAAGAGCGCGAGGTTCTCGTTAAAGCCGTTGGAGCTGGCGCCTGGCGGGCCGTAGTTGCTGAGCAGGTCTACGTAGAACGAAATCGCGTTATTCCACGCCTCAGAGTTCAGCTCCGGGTTCCACTGCTCATCAAACCAGCGGCCGCCGAAGGTGTTCACCAGCGTCGAGACAAAGGCCATGTTCTCGCCCCAGCCCGGCTTGCCTCGCAAACAGATACCCGCAAGGCCCTCTTCGCTACCATGGAGCTGTTCGGCCCAGTCACGCACCTGTGTCCAGGTGGGCTGCTCGGGCATCTCAATACCAGCCTGCTCAAACAGATCGGTGCGGTAATACATCATCGAGCTTTCCGCATAGAACGGCAGGGCGTGCAGCGTGCCGTCCAGGCTTAAGCCGTCGCGTACCGATGCCAGCAGGTCGTCTTCGTTGTAGTCATCGGGCAGGCTGTCCAGCGGCTCAAGCCAGCCGCGTTCCGCCCAAATGGGCACTTCATAAGTGCCGATGGTCATCACGTCAAACTGCCCACCGCCGGTGGCAATATCCGTGGTCATGCGCTGACGCAGCACGTTCTCCTCAAGCACCACCCAGTCCAGCGTGATATCCGGGTGCGCTTGCTCAAAGGCATCGGTCAGGCTCTGCATAATGACCATGTCATTATTGTTCACCGTCGCGACGGTGATCTCAGTTTGAGCCTGGGCTTGACCAGCCAGCGCAATGGCAGCCGCTAGGGTCGTGACGGGCAAATGACGCGCGAGACGCATACAGCACTCCTCTTGGCAAATATTGGCATTGTTGTTGCCTTGATCTTATTGATCATCAACCGAACAAATGATCGTATGCAAGCCAAAAAAAAGCAAAGCCTGGAGCGTTAGACTTTACGCTAATTTATTCAATTACTTGCATATTGCAGCTGCGAAGCCAGCGTTCATTCAATGGCTGCAACGATATGTCTGGCCGCAATTTCATCGGTAATCAACCCCTTCAGCCAGCCACCGCGCAGCGCGGCTAAGATGGCAGGCGCTTTATCCCGGCCACCGGCAATCCCCACCATGAGGTGCTTCCCAAAACGCTCCAGCGGCAGGCTGGTAACACGCCGGGTAATCGAGCAATCAATCACCTCCCCACGCCGATTCAGCGGCCACCCTAGTAGCTCCCCCACCGCTTCGCGGCCCAGCAGTTCATCCAGCTCGCTTTCGCTAATGAAGTGGTCTTGGAAAAGCGTGGCTTGGCGGTCAATACGACCAATCCCGATAAAGGCAGCCTCTGACTCTCTCGCCACATCGGCAATCGCTTTGAACAAGCGCTGTGAGAGCATGGCCTCTTTTTCCGCAAGCGACTCCGCCACCACGGGGGCAGGCAACAAAAAGCGTTCTCCACCGGTTTTATCCGCCAGCACCATTACCGCATCATAACGGTTAGCGGAGCCATCCCTTGCCACGTTGCCCACCAGCGAGACAAAGCGATGCTGTGGCCGCTCCACACGGCTTAGCGCTTCCACCGCTGCGCGCACCGAGCGCCCGGTACCCAGCGAGAGCGTCAGCGGCTCGCTGCGCTCCACCAGCCGCGCAATGCGTTCAGCTCCTGCCACGGCCAGATAGTACGCGCCGCTTTCGGGGGCTTGGGTGTCCGCAGGCACCACATCGCAGTAGGTGAGCTGAAAGCGCTCGCGCAACGCGCTGCCCAGCGCCATACAGGTTGAGATGGGGTGGTCGATATGCACTTTTACCAGCCCCTCTTGCCGCGCCAGCGCCAGCAAACGCTGCACGCCGGGCCTGGAAACGCCAAGCTGGGTGGCAATTTCGTCTTGTGTCATCCCACCCACATAGGACATCCAGGCAGCCCTCGCGGCTTGATCAAGCTTTACTTCAAACTTATCCATGGGTTGGTTCGCCGCTTATATTGAAAAACGTCATCATACAAAGCCTGCGCCAAGACCAGTAGTGTGCTATCCGCTAACATTGGCAGTACAGCGTTACGTCATTACCCAAGGGAGGCCTCTGATTATGTATAAGCTCGCATTTTTTGTTCCCATTGAAAGTGCTGAAAGCGTTAAAAACGCCGTATTTGAAACCGGCGCGGGGCGGATTGGCGATTACGAACACACCTGCTTTCAAACGCGTGGTACTGGTCAGTTTCGTCCTCTCGATGGTGCAGAGCCACATATTGGTCAGATCGGTAAGCTGGAAACCGTTGAGGAGTTCAAAGTCGAGCTGGTCTGCGCCGACGAACATATTCAAGCTGCCATTGCCGCGCTCAAGCTGGCGCACCCTTATGAAGAAGTCGCCTACGACGTATGGCAGCTTGCCGACCTATAGAAAAAGCTAGGCGCTACCTACATAGCGCTCGCGATCTTCAGGCGTGATTTTGCTGATATGCAGCGGATACACAGCGTTTTCACGGTCGGCAAAGTAGTGGCGCAGCGTGCGCTCAATGGTAGGAAAAGCCAGCGCATCCCAAGGGATCTCGTGCTCCTCAAACAGCGCCACTTCCAAGCTCTCTGGCCCGGGGCCAAAGCCACCTATCAAGTCGGCAAGAAAAATCATATACACTTGGTTGATATGCGGTAGATCAATCAGCGTGTATAGACCGCCTAAAGTGACCTCGGCAAACGCCTCTTCCCAGGTTTCTCGCGTGGCAGCCTGCTGGGTGGTTTCGGCGTTTTCCATATACCCCGCCGGTAACGTCCAGTAGCCTTTTCGGGGTGAGATTGCTCGCTTGCAGAGCAGCACTTTGGAGC
>NZ_JAMZBE010000170.1:0-6918 GCF_024158645.1 Halomonas sp. 707B3 | reverse complement strand
CATCGTGCTTGTCGCGGAAGTTCGGGTGCAGCGCGTGGGCGTTATCGCAGGAGATCATCAGCGACGACTGAATCAGTTGAATCAACGACTCCTCGCTACCACCGCCTACCTGGGCATTCAAACGCTTCAGCACATCGCCTAAAAACGGCCCTTGGGCACCACAGGCGCTGGCACTACCTACCTCTTCATGGTCGTTCGCCACCAGCAGCGCACCCTGGCTAGCATCACACTCCAGCAGCGCCTCTAGGCCCACAAAGCACGACAGCAGGTTATCCAGCCGCGCGCTGGCCAGCAGCTCTTTGCGCAAACCAATCAGTGAAGGCGGCTGCACGTCGTAAAAGCCCAGCTCAAAATCCACCACTTCTACGGCACGCAGGCCGTGCTGCTCTTCTAGCCACTGGGCTAGCAGATCATTCAGCTTGGCCGTATCACTCTGCATTAATACCGGCGCCATCTGCGTTTGCGGATTGATGGGCCGCCCTGCATTCACGTCGCGGTCCATATGGATCGCGAGGCTAGGAATCATCGCTACCGGGCGGTCCACGTTAAGCAGCACGCTCTCTAAGCGGCCATCGGCATGGCGTACGTGTACCCGGCCTGCCAAGCCTAAATCGCGGTCAAACCAGGGCGCTAACAGCACGCCGCCATATACCTGCACGCCAAGTTGTAGCCAGCCGGCTGAATATTGCGTGGCGTTGGGCTTTAAGCGTAGCCCTGGGCTATCGGTATGAGCACCCAGCATGCGCAGGCTGGTTAACTTACCAGCGGGCAGCTGAAAAGCGATCACAGACGAATCGTTACGCGTCACGTAGTAGCGCTTTCCTGGCACCAACTGCCAGTTCGCGGTCTCTTCCAGGCGCGTAAAGCCCGCCTGCTCCAAACGCTGGGCCATGCTGTGGGTGGCATGCCATGGCGTAGGCGACTGCTGTAAAAAATCGCACAGTCGCGTTAAACGTTCCGCGTTGAAAGCCTCGGACATGGAATTCCTCATAACAGTAATGATTGAGTCTCACAGGGGAAATGACCTGCTACAATGCTCCCTCGGCCTACGCAACTCATAGGCTAACTGCGTGTCTAGGGAAGAATGAGTGTACACAAATCCGGGAGAGCTTGACTGATGAGCTTGTTTGCAACGCTTTCGCGCTCGGTCGCCCTTGCCGTAATGCTGGTGATCACCAGCCCGGCAGCGCTGGCGCAACTCGCGCCGACCGACGAACAACGCCAAGCGGCAGTAGAAATTGCGGACTCGCTCCGCTACGGCCACTATGCTGATATCAATTTTAACGAGCAGTGGTCACAGGAAGCTTTCCAGCGCTATCTGGATATTCTAGATGGTCAGCGCGCCTACCTGCTCAGCCGTGATATTGAACCCTATCGCCATCTTGAAAAAGACATGGCCGAAGCGCTTTTTAATGGCGAGCTAGACGACGCTTTTGCGCTCTACAACCGCCTGAGCGAGCGTCATACCGCACGCCTTGAGTGGCTGCTGGCACGCCTGGACGAAGGGCTCTCGCTTGAATTTAATAGCGACGAGCGCTTAGAAGTTGATCGCGAAGATGCCTCCTGGGCTACCCGCGAAAGCGAGCTGGACGAACTGTGGCGCAAGCGGTTGAAAAACGATGCCCTGACCCTCGCCATTACCGACCAGGACAGCGAGCAGATCGAAGATAACCTGCGCCAGCGCTACGAAGGCCAGCTTTCACGCTTACGCCAAGCAGAATCAGAAGATGTCTTTGGCCTACTGATGGCGGCCGTGTCAGGCACTATCGACCCCCACACCGGTTACCTCTCCCCTCGCCAAGGTGAATCCTTCGATATCCAGATGAGCCTCTCACTGGAAGGCATCGGCGCACTGCTACAAGCAGACGGTGAGTACGTTAAGGTTTCCAGCCTAGTGCCCGGCGGCCCAGCAGAGCGCGCAGGCGTGCTAGAGCCCGCCGACCGCATTATCGCCGTCGGCCAAGAAGAGGGTGAAATGGTCAACGTCGTGGGTATGCGCCTGGACAACGTGGTTGACCTGATTCGTGGCCCGAAAGGCTCCGTGGTGCGTCTGGATGTGGTGCCTGCCCAAGCCGTGGATATGACCCGCTCGCAAATCGTCGAAATCACCCGCGACACGGTCAGCTTGGAAGATCAGGCAGCTGACAGCGAAGTGATTGAAGTTAAACGCGACGGCGCGCCCCACCGCATTGGCGTGATTAACGTGCCCACGTTCTACGTGGATTTCGACGCCTGGCAGGCCGGTGAAGAAGAGTACCGCAGCACCACCCGCGACGTGGCCCGTGAAATCGACAACCTCAAAAAAGAGGGTGTTGAAGGCATCGTGCTGGACCTGCGCAACAACGGCGGCGGCGCACTTCAAGAAGCCAACTCGCTGATCGGCCTGTTTATTGACCGTGGCCCCACCGTGCAAGTACGCGATGCCCAGGGTCGCATTCAGCTGTATGGCGATGCCGAAGCAGGCACCGTTTATGACGGCCCGCTGACCGTGCTGGTGAACCGCTTATCAGCCTCGGCGTCTGAAATCTTCGCCGGTGCCATTCAGGATTACGGCCGCGGCATTGTGGTCGGCGCGTCCACCTTCGGCAAAGGCACCGTTCAAACCCTGAACGAGCTTAGCCACGGCCAGATCAAACTCACCCGCGCCAAGTTCTACCGTATCTCTGGCGACAGCACCCAGAACCGCGGCGTCGAGCCAGACATCACCTTCCCCAGCCTGATTGACCCAGAGCGGATTGGTGAGAGCAGCCTGGACAACGCGCTGGCCTGGGACACCGTGCAAAACGTTCAGTACCGCCGCTACGGCGAGCCGGAACGTGTGCTGCCGACGCTGATTACTCGCCATGAAGAGCGCGCCAAAGAGAACCCTAACTTCCGCTACTTGGAGCGCCAGTCTACTCTGGCCCGCCAGTTGCGCGAGCAGCACACCAGCGTCAGCCTGAACCGCGAGCAGCGCCAACGCGAGCTAGAAGCCCAAGAAGCCGAACAGCTCTCGCTGGAAAACCAGCGCCGCCGCGCCCTGGGCCTGCCGGAACTGGAAGAGTGGATGGATGCGCGTAGCGACGGCACAGCCGCTACCGAAGAGGCAGAAACAGACGCAGAGAACGAAAGCGACGAAGAAGAGATGCCCGTGGACCGCGCCCACGTGCTGGAAGCCGCTGAAATCCTGCTCGACTATGTTCACCTTCAAGATACCCAGCGGATGGCCAAGCGCTAAGTAATGGCTTGACCAGCACTAGGTACGAAGACGCCAGCCCTCGGGCTGGCGTTTTTTTGTGGGTGCTTGCTTGAACCGAACCGCTGCTAGCAGAGGGCAGCGCGCCGCGCCGGGCGGTCGCCCATACGCGCCAAGCGCTGCGTCAGCGCCTCCAGCTGCAGCGCACTCCCCTGCGCACCTGATTCAATAATCGACTGCGCCCAGGCAGGCAGCTGCGGCGCTAAACGGTAGTAGACCCACTGCCCTTCCCGCTGATCCATCAGTAGGCCGCACTGGCGCAGCTGCGCCAAATGGCGAGACACCTTCGGCTGAGACTCCTCTAGCGCATAGGTCATCTCACACACGCACAGCGACTGCTCCTGGGCAATCAGCAGCACCAGCATCAGCCGCGTTTCATCGCTCAAACACTTAAAGACCTGCAGCGCCTGCAGGCTAGTCGCTTTCCCCACGACACCTTCCTACGCCATCAATTGAGGAGGCTAGTTTACGCCAAGGTGGGAGGGAAGGCTAAGGGGTTGGGTTGAAGGAATAGGTATTTAGGTATGGTAAAACGCTCAAGGTGGAGAGTAACACCAGGTGCGGAGCAGGAGTCGAAAACCAATGGGCATACATGTTAATTAGCACCATTATCAGAATAAGAAAAAACAATATACCAACACTGCATTTTAAGCCCTACCAAAGACTGCCTCCCCCCTCACGAAAATACATACTGAAGACACACATAAAAGGCTTACTGAGCAATTTAACATCATCACATACCAACTCATATCCAACGCTCAAAGCAGCTCATAAGCAAAGCAAGATCCAAACAGGAAAAACCAACCTTTTGCGATAACCACCGCTTATAAATTGAAATTTAAAAACTCCTCAAACCCTACTCCCCCTTCATCAATATAACCTTTATTGTGCATTTCCTTGAACCAATTTAACAGGGCATTATACTGAACAGACTGAGATTCACTCTTTACTGGGAGCATATGCTTTATCCAAAGCGAGACATGATCCTCAGTACATTTTTTCTTTCTTGAAAAAATATCTGCAATACGGATTATTCCGGCAGCAAGCTCTTTACTTACAACATCTTCTGGAAATGACCAATGAGCCGAGCCCAAACAGTCTGTATATAGTGCTACTTGCTTCAATTGATCTAACAACTCTGGGTGATTTGAATTTGGATCTGCAACCTTTGATAAACCCTTTAAACTCCTAGCACCTTCAAGCATTAGATCAACCGCAATCCAGTGGGCATTCTTGTCTTTATGGGACCTGAATTTTTTCCAACCATCTTTAAGCTCCTTGCCGTCCTTTGCTAAGGAAAGAGACCTCAAGATTGAAGCCTTGCCTGATTCCTCAATCGAAAGAATGGCTAAGGCAAGTCCAGTTGGATATCGATCATTGTCAAAGAGTAGCTGAGCATCCTCATAAAGCCTTCTAGCATTCTTTTGGGCAGCATTAATTCCAGATGCCACCTGAGATGCACTTAATCTCCCTTTGTACTGTTTTAAACCATGGGTCATCATGTCTCTCAAAACTGGAAATAATAATAATCAAAAATAAAATATTTTTGATCTGAATTCGAGGCAACTATTACAACCCCACTCTTCCATATAGCTCAAATATTTTATTTATGCTAAAAATTCGGCTCTAGAGCAAAGCAACAAAACCGGCTGAATACACACCACTATCGGATATAAAATAAACTCTATTTATTTATCGTCATTACATCTCTTCGTGGCTCTGTAAGAATAGACTCACCTTGCTTACTCCTAAACACTGGCACATCAGGTATAAATTTCGCATGTGCCAATTTCAAATATTGCTTAGCACTTTCACTATCGGCTTCATAAGACAATCTACTATTTACAAACGAGAGCTTAGCTCTAGCATCATTAATTATATCAGCCCAACTTTTTGCCCATACAGTTATATTTAACTCATCATCTTCAAAAATTACACCAGGCGGCTTTCCGCGTTGCTTAGCACGCCTCTTAGCAAAATCATCGAGCTCGTTTGATACAGCGACAAAATTCCATCTAACTTTGACACCATGGAATCTTTCATCATTTGCAACAGCTATCGCATATTTTTCGATCTGTGTCAGAACATCAGAATTTATTTTCTGGCTTGGACGTTTCAGCTCTACCACTAGATAATCATACTCATCCGATCTCGGTTGCACCGCTCTATGCAACATAAGATCAAGACGACCAGTAGAGCCTTCACCAAGATCAACTATATCAGGGTTATCCTCACGAATTCCGAGCTTATCTAAGTGCTTTTTCAGCACTTCCTCCAGCCTCTCCTCACTGGCTGCCAAAGCAAACTCCTCATGGAAAACCCATGCTTCATCTTCAAGTATTTTGTGTAATTGATCTCGCTCCAGAAGCTTACGCTTGCTTTCTTTGTCAAACAACAACGTTTCTAGACCATTAAGAAAATCTAGGCGATTCGCAACAATTTTAGCTGAGCTTATTATCGATGACAGGCTCGTTTTCTTTAAAAGCTCAGCAAGATCATTCTGGGCTTCTCGCTTTAAACCTAACACTTCTTCAATAATAACTTGTACAGACCCAGGATTTTGACGCAAAGCTTGCGCAAGAAGCCTGAAAGTAAATTTTTTTGATTTAATATCTGATTTATCGAAAGATGGCAAATAGCTTTGAACATTTACTGCAACAATATCGAAAACTTGCCGCTCAATGGATTCAATCGAGCCAATATCCTCCTTATCTTCATATGGATAGATTTTCTGCTTTTTCCAATCTTCGACTATAGCGCTCTGCTGCTCGGCAATACGACGCCTAAAATGTGACTTTAAGCATATAATAGCAGATTCAACTACTCTTGTTACGCCTTCATCCATAAAGGCAACTGCAAGCAAGCCACTTTTATCAAGTTTTTTAAAGTAATCAGATTTCACATAGGCTGTAAAGTTGTATCCGGGCGCTCTTACTTTTTGACCAATAGGCATTTCATGAAGTGAAACGCCATTACTGTCACACAAATGAATAGTGCGCTCTGTTGGCGTCTTCCACTCAACAATTACAACTGTAGAACTAATTATCGATCCATCACTTAAAACGATATCATTTAGTGAGTATTCTCGCCTATCTAACTGAGCATCTTTAGCATCAATATTTTGACCGTCGTATTCAATTCGTACACCAGGGTACTCGGTCAGGTATGCCGAAAATATTTTGGCTATCTCATGAGGAGCGTCATCTCCCTGGAGAGATCGAAAATTCCGGAGTGGGTTTGTTATAGTTACGGTCGTTCCAGATACCGCACCTGGTCCACACTCAGCAGGGTCAGTTACGTTGAAGTCATCAAGTGCATTTGCATCACCTCTTATGCTAAACGAGTAAAGTTTTCCATCTTTCTCATATACTGTGCTCCACTCTACACGGAAGCCCAATGCAAATGCTTTAAAACGACCGCGGCCGTTTTTTCCATGTAGCGCGCGGCCTTTGTATTTTTCTGTTTCTTTTTTCCAAGAGTCCCCAAGGTTACCAAATAGAGCTTCTACCTGGACATGATCTATACCATCACCATAATCACGGATAATAATGGCTTCGATCCCATCCATGTCATCGCGTTTTAAATTGATCCTGAATCCGTGAGACCGGCCCCCGGAAGCACTTCTAACCCACTGACCTGCATGGCAATATAGCCATTATCGCCATTCACCCAGACAGTGCCAT
>NZ_JAMZBE010000169.1:0-6938 GCF_024158645.1 Halomonas sp. 707B3 | reverse complement strand
CTGCTGGCTGGTGGCGAAGTACCCGCCTCTGAAGCAGTAGCGCGGGCGCTGAAAGCGCGGATCGAGCCGAGCCAGCTCAGCCTCTCATCAGATGCCAACGCTTCGCTGCCAGAATTTGATGACCAGCATCGGTTTATCGGCCTAAAACCCGGTAAACTCAGCAGCCTGTTCGAGGTGCTAGGTGAGTGTATCCATGAGCACCAGATCAGCATGGAGCACGCGCTGCATTGCGCCTCCACCACCGCCGCCAATGCCTTAAAGCTGCCACAAAAAGGCCGCCTTACGACCGGTTCGGATGCGGATTTTATCGTGCTAAGCGAAGAACGCTGGGCCATTGATCATGTCTGGGCGCTGGGTAAACCGATTTTCAGCGCAGGCTAATCCCCCATCCTCCCAGCGAACTTGCTTAGCCAAACCGGGTCTTTACTATCACTGAACCACATACAAGGAGGTAGCATGGCTGAATCGACGGCGGCTCACGCAACGCCACAGGCAAGCACCGCAGAAGTGTTCCGCCCCTCTTCCCACTGGACCGCCTGGGGACAGTGGCTGGCGCTGTTTACCATGACAGTGGACCACCTGACCCGCTACGTGCTGCCGGGGGATTGGGATTTAGGTTGGGCAGGCTCTTCGATTGGACGCATTGCGTTTCCGCTATTTGCCGCCATGGTGGCGTGGCATGGCTTGTTTAATACGCGTAATCCGCTGCGCTACTCGCGGCGGATTTTGATTATCGGACTCGCCGCACAGTTGCCCTATATGCTGATGCCCCGTGCCTCTGATGCGTTTATCTTAAACGTCTGCTTCACCTTGGCCAGCGGCTTGGCACTGGGTGCTTTGGTGCGCCAGGGCTGGCAGCACTACCAGCAACAAACCTTAGGTTTGGGCTGGCTGATGCTGGGAGCCGCGGTGGGTGTGACCGTGTGGTACCTGCTTGGCTTCTGGGTGGAGTATGGCCATAACGGCCTGCTGCTGATCCCGCTGTTTATGTTTGCCATGCAGGCGCTCAGCGAAACTCGTAACGTGCTGAAATCTCGCCTCTGGGCGGGGCTGGCGGCGTTTCCCGTGCTGTGGATTGCCGGGCAAATGAACGCTTCTGATATGGCTAAATCATTTACCGTCGCCACCTGCGTCATTGTGCTAATGCTGGCCGCCGGTGCCGCTCAGCGCGTGCCCCCCGTGGCGCTTGAGATGCCGCGCCGCCTATGGCTTGCCTGGTACCCGGGGCACTTTGCGTTGATCGCCCTGTGGTTACTGCTTAGCGGTCAACTGGCAGGTTAGGCGCCTGCTCAGCGACCCGTTTATTCACTTCATCGCGCATCCAGGGCTGGTAGCGGCGCAGCCGCGCCCGGCCCTCGGTTTTGGCCTGATACATCGCCATATCTGCCTGTTTTAGCACATCGGTATGGTCAAAGGCTGCCGCGTCAAAACAGGTGTAGCCCATACTGGGCGTTACTTCTACCCAGCGGCTCTCTAAGCGGTATTCACCTGCCAGCGCCTGCTGCACTGTTTCCATATAGCGGGCGGCCGCTGCGTTTAACGCCTCACTCTCCGTCACATCAAACAGTGCGAGCAGCACAAATTCATCGCCGCTCAGACGGGCGGCCATATCATCGTTTTGCAGACACGACTCCAATCGGCGCGCTACCTGTACTAATAAGTCATCCCCTGCTGCGTGGCCCAGGGTGTCGTTAATCAGCTTAAAGCGGTCCATATCCATAAACATCACCAAGCCACCGCGCTGGTCGTTGTCCTGCTCGTTACATAGCGCCTCTAATCGCTCGATAAACAGCCTGCGGTTGGGTAAATCGGTCAATGCATCGTAATAAGCTTGGCGGTAAATAATCGCCTCGCTGCGCTTTCGCTCGGTGAAGTCTTCAATAATCGCCACACCGCCCACCATCTGGTTGCTGGCGCTATGCACCCCATTGAAGAACGCCCGCA
The DNA here is from genome assembly GCF_024158645.1 of Halomonas sp. 707B3. Classification (NCBI taxonomy): domain Bacteria; kingdom Pseudomonadati; phylum Pseudomonadota; class Gammaproteobacteria; order Oceanospirillales; family Halomonadaceae; genus Halomonas; species Halomonas sp. 707B3. Next base: position 4,994 of record NZ_JAMZBE010000169.1, on the reverse strand, counting down.
AGGGCGTGCCCACACTGGATTTGGGCAGTTGATAAGTGCCTTCGTAGTAGCCCGTGCCTTTCTCCAGCGCATCCCTCACCGCCTGGGCAACCCCTCGGTCGGCGGAACGGTCCAGCATGCGGTAGCCGAGTAACTTCGAGCGCTCCACGCTCAGGATATCCAGCAGTTTGCTATTGCAGTCGGTAATCTGCCCCTGCTCATCAAAGTGCAGTACGCCTAGCGGCGAGTGCTGAAAAATAGAGCGATAGCGGTTTTCGCTTTCGCGCAGTTGCGCCTCCCGGGCGGCCATGTTCACTCGCAGGGCAATATTGTCGTGAATAGTACGGCTAAAGCGGCGGCTAGTGGCGATGATCAAACCCAAAAAAAGCACCAGCATCAGGCCGATTAAAATAGAAAGCGGCGAGCCCTGAAACAGAAACTGCAGCTTAAGCGGCAGCAAAATGGGAAGCACAAAGCCAATGGCGATCCACCACACGGAAGAGAGCGTGGTCACGCCCCCTGCCGCAATCCCGGCCAGCACAATCGAGAGCGCGGCAATTTGGGCGGGGTGATTGTGGCTAAACAGCAGCACGCCGGAGGCGCCCCACACGCAGCCAGAAGCAATCGCCCCCACAGCAAACCAACGCAGCCAGCGCTGGCGCTGCTGCTGTAGAGCAGGCAGGCGCTTAAACCGCTGGGCCAGCAGTAACCTCAACCCTGAAATCACCACCAGCACCGTAAACCAACCCAGCAGTAGCGTCGCATCCACCACTGGCCACATGGCCGCCACCAACAGCCCGCCCGCCAGTACGCTGCTCAGCACCGGCTGCCATAGGTTGTCGTAAAGTAGGCGCACTTTTTCGCCACGCAAACGCTGCATGGTTATATGGTGGTCACGTTGATAGCCACTACGCAGCCCGGAGGCCATCGCCGTGGCGGCGAGGGGTGTGGGGGGCGACATACAAACTCCCTGTTCTTCAGTCGGCTTAACGCCAATCTTATTGGTTAGGCTTTTTTTAATACATCTGTTTTAGCACGTTTAAGTCACAAAAGTAGTGACCATCAGAAATTAAAAAGCCGCCTTTTCAGGCGGCTTCGTTGTTCATAACGTAGATTCAAAACTCCACTCAACGGGGGGCGCATCGGGTATCAACGCCTGACAAGCACGCACTTTTTCAAGCAGCTCGGCGTGACTCGACGCCACGACGTTAACGTGAGCCAGCTTACGCCCTGGGCGCTCGGCTTTGTCGTAGCGATGCAAGTGGGTGTCGGCAATGGCTAGCAGCGCGGCGTTATCACCTTCCAGGCCAATCACATTCACCATGCAGGTAGGTGCAACGGCATTCGTCGCGCCTAACGGCAAGCCTTGAATAGCCCGCAGATGGTTCTCGAACTGGCTGGTCACTGCGCCGTCCATCGTCCAGTGGCCGGAGTTATGCACCCGCGGGGCCATTTCGTTGGCCAGCAGGCTGCCGTCGCGGGTTTGGAACAGCTCCAGCGCCAACACGCCCACGTAATCCAGCTCGTCCAGCAACACACGAATGTAGTTATCGGCGGCTTGTTGAACGCTGGCGTCCAAATCCGGTAGCGGAGCCACGGAGTAGCGCAGAATGCCACCCACGTGCTGGTTTTCCGCCATGGGGTAGAACACCACGTCCCCATCGCGGCCGCGTACGGCAATCATCGAGACTTCGCGTACAAAATCGACAAACGCCTCAACGATCAGCTGCGAATGGCCAATGGCATCCCACGCCTCTTGCGCCTGCTCCGGCGCTTTCAGTACCGCCTGGCCCTTGCCGTCATAGCCTTCGGTAACCGATTTTGCTACCACTGGGCAGCCTAGTTCGGCGGCAGCGGCAGCGAGCTGTTCGGCGCTTTCCACCACGCGGTAGGCTGGTGTCGGAATGCTCAGGCGGTCAAACAGCGCCTTCTCTTCTACCCGATTCTGGCACACCGCAATAGCGCGGCTGCCGGGGTAAACCGGCTTATGCTGCTCAATCTGCTTTACCAGCTCAACGGGGAGGTGCTCGAATTCGTAGGTCACTACATCGACCTTATCGAGAAACGCCGCCAAATGCTGGTTATCCGGGTCGACAATCACCTCGCCAATACCCGCGCTGGGATTACCAGTGGTATCTAAAAACGTAAACGTGTTGCCCAGCGGATAACCTGCCAGCGCCAGCATACGCCCGAGCTGGCCTGCACCGAGGACGCCAATGTTTTTTGCAATCATATGTTTTGCACTCTGTGCGCTCATGATGGCTACCTATTGGGCCGAGGAGTCTACGTCAGGGCGCGGGTCGGGGTTATCCAACACCAACTGGGTCTGCTCGGCGCGGAACGCCTCAACAGCTTCGCGCACGGTGCTGTCCTGAAGGCCCACAATTTGTGCGGCCAGCAGGCCTGCGTTGGTGGCACCGGCTTTGCCAATAGCCAGGGTGCCTACCGCAATGCCACCCGGCATTTGGGCAATAGAAAGCAGTGAATCCAAGCCCTTCAGCGCTTTAGACTCCACCGGCACACCCAGCACCGGCAGCGCCGTTTGTGACGCGACCATACCCGGCAAATGAGCGGCACCGCCTGCGCCTGCCACAATCACCTGCAGGCCACGCTCAGCGGCACTTTTTGCATATTCGAACAGCAGGTCGGGTGTGCGATGCGCCGATACCACACGGGTTTCGTAGGGAACGCCCAACCGCTCTAACATCGCCACCGCGTGCTCCATGACCGGCCAATCAGACTTCGACCCCATGATCACGCCCACCTTGGGTGCGCTGTTCGACATGCAAAACTCCTCGGCCAACGGCCTATTTAAGCTAGAAAGCAGTCCATAAGCCGCGCACAGTGCGCAGCTCACTCAGAAATAGGAAGGCGCATAGTTTACCAGAGCCACGGGCATTTGCGGGTGTTACTCGCTGCGTGAAATTTTCATCAAATTAGGCATTGAAAACCGCGTGAGTTGGCGGCATTGTGTATTTGTCATTTCCGACTGATGGAGTCACATGAGTACGGCATACTCAACTGCTCACGCAGAATCATTAGATCCTCCGCGAAGCAGCCCTGACCTCGATGTCAGGGAATTAGAAAAACGTACGCGCCTCATGCGTATTATTACCCGCCTGATCGCCGTATCAGATCTGGGAAGCCGCGAAATAGCCCGCCAGGCTGGCTTACCCGTTCAAAAGATCAGCGACCTGCTCGCCGGAAGGCTAGAGCATCTGGACATCAACGAGCTTAATGTCCTGCGTCGCACGTTAGAGCTGGAGGCGCCATAGCAGCCACGCCACCTCCCCGCTAACTCTCACCGCTTGAGTATTTCCCCGCCCCGGTTACTGGGGCGGAATCATTACGCCGCCTAACGCCACCACGATGACCACCAGCCATGCAGGCAGTTTCCACACGGTGAGCAGCAAAAAGCCCGTCAACGCCAGCACGAACTCGTAAGGCCCAAGAATGGCACTGGTCCACACCGGCTGATAAAGCGCCGCGCCTAAAATACCCACCACCGCCGCATTGGCACCGCGCATCAGCGCTTGTGCACTGCTCCACTGGCGGAACTGATTCCAAAACGGCAGCACGCCGACCAGTAGCAAAAACCCCGGCACAAAAATCGCCAGCAGCGCCAAAAGCGCGCCAATCACGCTGGGTATCCCTGGCAGCAGCGCCCCTAAATATGCAGCAAACGTAAACAGCGGCCCCGGCACCGCTTGTGCCGCGCCGTAACCCGCTAAGAATTCATCTGCCGTGACCCAACCCGATTGCACTACTTCCGCTTCTAGCAGCGGCAGCACCACATGGCCACCGCCAAACACCAGCGCGCCTGAACGGTAGAACGCATCGACGACGTTCAACCAACCGGCACTCGCCGCTAACAGCGGTAAGAGCACCAACAAAGCGGCGAATAAACCTAATGCTAGCGTGCCCGCTCGGCGTGTCACCGGGAAGTGCAGCGATTCGCTAGATGATGCTGCAGCGCTTTGGCGACAAAGCAGCAGCCCCGCCACGCCGCCCAGCACAATCGCCGCCACCTGCCCCAACGGCCCGCTGACCAGCACCACCGCCAACACTGCTGCCAGGGCAATGCCCGTGCGGGTTTTATCCGGGCAGAGGTTGCGCGCCATGCCCCACACCGCGTGGGCCACAATGGCCACCGCCACCACTTTTAAGCCGTGAATGATGCCGCTGGCCACCGGGCCATCCAGCACCGCCGCGCCCAATGCAAACAGCACCAGCACGATGGCAGAGGGTAGCGTAAACGCCAGCCACGCCATTGCCGCCCCCCAGGGGCCAGCGCGCATCAAACCCAAGGCAAAGCCTACCTGGCTACTGGCTGGCCCCGGCAAGAACTGGCACAGCGCGACCAAATCCGCGTAGGCCTGCTCGCTGAGCCACTGGCGGCGTTCGACAAACGCCGTGCGAAAGTAGCCCAGGTGCGCCACCGGACCGCCAAAGGAGGTCAGCCCCAGCGCTAAAAATGCCCAAAACACCTCGCTGGCTCGTCCTCGTATCTTATTCTCTACCGCCATCGTGCCCACCGTTTACTCATTAAAAAGCGCAAGGCGTTAAGGGTACGCCTTGCGCTTGACGACTTAGTGACAGCCTAACCGTGCCGGTGACTCTTCACAGGTTATTCTTGGTCGGTCACCGCACCGGTACTGGCCGAGCTGACCAATTTGGCATACTTCGCCAACACGCCTTTACGATAGCGCGGCTCAGGCTGTTGCCAAGCCGCACGGCGGCGCATCATCTCTTCATCGCTGATATGCACATCAATGGTATCGGCTTCGGCATCAATGGTGATGGGGTCGCCATCTTCAACCAGCGCCAGCGGGCCGCCGTCGAAGGCTTCCGGCGACACATGCCCCACCACGAACCCGTGGCTGCCGCCGGAGAAGCGGCCATCGGTAATCAGCGCCACATCGTTGCCCAAGCCACGGCCCATAATGGCCGAGGTAGGCGTGAGCATTTCGCGCATGCCGGGGCCGCCTTTTGGGCCTTCGTAGCGAATCACCACC
>NZ_JAMZBE010000168.1:0-6977 GCF_024158645.1 Halomonas sp. 707B3 | reverse complement strand
GATTTTGAATTCTTCAGTGTAGCGGGGATGGCTCATGGTTCCTCCTAGATACCTTTAGTATAAGGCCTGGAGGTGTCTACGAAACCTGGGGCGATTCAGAGGTGTTTTCTCACGCTAACTCATGATGGCTTGATTCTTCTCTATTTAACGAACGCAGCATTCATAGCAACAGTGACAACAACAATATTGATGGAGTATTCCTATGAAAACGTTCACAACACTTTTTACAAGTGCATTATTCACCGCCGTTGCGGGCAGCACCCTCGCCGATGACCGTAGCGACTGGCCGAATAGTCTCACTATTGGTACCGGTAGCCAAGGCGCGACCTATTACATCTATGGCTCGGGTTGGGGAAATATAGCCAGCGAAGCTACTGGCGCCAATTTCGGAGCAGAGGTTACCGGTGGGCCAGTCCAAAACGTCACGCTAGTGCAAATGGGTGAACACGAGTTCGGGATGGTGACCATGGGGCCTGCTTACCAAGCTTGGGTTGGTGAAAGTGCCCTGGCTCCAGGTGTCGAGCACACTGACATTCGTGCAGTATTTCCGATGTACCAGACAGCTTTACAGGTCATTGCTCTGGAAAGCTCCGGGATTGAGTCCATCGCTGATTTAGATGGTAAAACGGTGGGGATTGGCCCTGCTGGCGGAACCGGAGATCTGTATTATCCCCAGCTGTTCGATGCACTAGGTTTGGACGTCGAGACACGTAATGCCGGAGCAGCCGATCAGGCGGGGCAGGTACAGGATGGATTGCTAGATGCGTTTGCCTTTGCTTCTGGCATGCCGGTGTCTGCATTTAGTCAGCTAGAAGCCCAGGCTGATGTCAATATTTTCTCGTTTTCCCCCGATGAAATCGCCGTGTTTGCAGAGCAATTCCCTGAGCTATCTGCTTCCGTGATACCTGCCTCTATTTATAGCAGCTTAGAAGAGGATACCTCTGCGGTATCGCTGTGGAACGTTGCCATTACGCATAAAGATATGCCTGATTCGCTGGTGTATGAAGTGACGAAGGCTGTCATGGAGAATAACGACCGTATGATGCAGGTGCATGGAGCGGCCGTAGAAACGCTTCCCGAAAACGCTGAGCACAACGCTTTTATTCCCTGGCACCCAGGAGCTGTCCGTTGGTTTGAAGAGAATGGCGTAGAGATTGACGAAGAATTGAAAGGTTAATTAACACGGCATATTGCGTGCGGGTATAACCCGCACGCCTTCATCCCCAGGCTCAGTCGGCCTAGAAGGTAGGACAGCATGAGTAACAATACTCCAGAAGTGCAGCCCATCATCCGCACCGATAGTGTGTCGGATGTGCCCGTTGCCCATAACGAACGGCTGCTGTCCGGGATGACCGGCAGCATTATTTTCCTTGCGTGTGTTTTGTTTACCTCAATGCACCTATATGCCTTGAATGTCTCGCCCATCGAGACGTGGACATTTCGGATACTTCACGTTGCTGGGGGCTTGGTAGTGGGGTTTGCTTTAACCGCCGCCGCGACGCTTGAACGTGACACCCAGGTTCCTCGACGTTCAGCCACTGAGTGGCTAGCGTTAGTTGTCAGTGGTACTGCTCTTGGTTACGCAGCGCTATGCATGGTATATGCCTGGTGGTTGCGAGATATGCAGGAAGTTGCGTCAGTGACCGCGCCCTTATATCACCTTAGCTGGGCATTAGTCATAGCGACGTCCGGTGCACTTCTCAGCAGTTGGGCGTGGCGCAGTGATGATAAACATATTCACTGGGCTGATTGGATGTTGATGGTGGCTTCTATTTTGGTCGCTACTTACTTAATCTTTGTCATTGATCGCTGGCGTATGGTGGCAGGTATGCCATTAGTGGGCCAAACGGAACTGCTTGTGTCCGTTGTTGGTGTTGCGTTGATTATGGAGTTAACGCGTCGTGTAGCAGGGCTAGCATTGATTGTCATCACCGGGGTGTTTTTGATGTATGCGTTTGCTGGACCGTTACTGCCTGGCATTCTTGAGCATCAGGGCTATGGCGCACCGCGCTTCTTCTCCTATCTCTATACCGACAATGGGATTCTTGGCCCGACAACGGCGGTGTCATCGACGTATATCATTCTATTCATTACCTTTGCCGCATTTTTACAAGCGTCCAAAGTGGGTGACTACTTTGTCAATTTTGCCTTTGCTGCAGCGGGACGGTCTCGTGGCGGCCCTGCCAAAGTGGCTGTTTTCGCCTCTGGGTTAATGGGAATGATTAACGGAACGTCTGCGGGGAACGTGGTGGCGACCGGTTCATTGACTATTCCACTTATGAAGCGAGTAGGGTACCACCCGCGCAGTGCTGGAGGGATTGAGGCGGCCGCGTCTACGGGCGGACAAATCGTACCGCCCATTATGGGCGCTGGTGCCTTTATTATGGCTGAGATTACAGGTATTCCTTATACTGATATCGCCATTGCCGCTTTAATCCCTGCCGGGCTCTATTTTCTATCTATTTATTTGATGGTGGATCTGGAGGCCCGTCGAGATGGCATGCAGGGCTTGGCAAAAGACCAACTGCCCGTATTTAAAGATATGGTGAAGCAGGTCTACCTGTTTTTACCCATCATCATTCTGGTTGGCACGCTATTTATGGGCTACTCCGTCATTCGTGCGGGCACGTTGGCCATGATCAGTGCAGCGGTGGTTTCCTGGTTCACTCCTCACTGGATGGGACCTAAAGCCTTGCTTAATGCGCTTTCCTTGGGTGCCCGTATGGCGGTTCCATTGATTGCCGTATGTGCCTGTGCGGGCATTATTGTAGGGGTGATCTCATTAACGGGCGTTGGCGCGCGGTTTGCTTCAATGCTGCTAGGCATTGCCGATGCCAGCCACTTCCTAGCGCTCTTTTTCGCCATGTGTATTTCTATTTTGCTGGGAATGGGCATGCCTACGACAGCCGCCTATGCCGTCGCGGCTTCCGTGGTAGCGCCCGGATTGCAGCAAATTGGTATTCCGCCGCTAGTGGCCCATTTCTTTGTTTTTTATTATGCCGTGCTCTCTGCGATTACCCCGCCAGTGGCCTTGGCAGGCTATGCAGCCTCTGCCATTGCCAATACGGATCCTCTCAAAACTGCCATGACGTCGTTTAAGTTCGGGCTATCTGCGTTTATTGTTCCATTTATGTTCTTCTACAGCCCTGCGTTGTTGATGGATGGTCACTGGTGGGAAATCCTTCGGGTAGTGATCACGGCGAGCATTGGGATTTACCTGCTGGCGGCGGCGGTACAAGGCTACTTTATGAGCGGACGCGCGAATGTTTTGCAGCGCCTGATTCTTCTATTAGCAGCGCTGGCGATGATCGCCGGTGGCTGGATGACGGATTTATTGGGTATTGGGTTAGGAAGTATCGTACTGACAACGCAGCTTGTCGCCTCCCGTTCAATGGCGAAATCTCCCAGTTAAACTGGTGTCGTCACGCGCTTTGCTCTACGCTGGCGGGCTTTTATAGCTCGCCAGCGCTTGTTGTAACGTAGGGAAGTGGCGGGGTGAACGAACGCAACGAGAGAGCGTTATGAAGGTAGTCCATGTAAGTCAGAGTGAGCCGCGTGATGCGTGTTTGGCCAAGCTATGTGCTGAGGTGTATGGCCAGCAGGCAGGCCTAACGCCGCTGGTGGTGTTTACCGGTACTAAAAATGTGCTGTTTGCCCAAGAAGGCGCACGCCTTTTGGCAGGTGTGGACGGTGCGGGCAAGCCGCTGGCGCTAGCCCTGCTAGTGCTTGATGAAGCGGGCCAGGGCATGACCGTGACCCATGCCTGTGAGTTTGCAGAGGGCGCTAAAGCGCGTTTACTCAGTGAGCTAAGCCTCAAAGCACCGCTGCGCATTGATGTTCAGAATGAAAAAGAGAAAACGTTCTATCAGCAGTGCGGCTTTAAACGCTGGTTAGCAGCGGATAATGGCCAGCATATTGGGCTGTCGGCGCGCCATCCTGCCAAAAGCCTTGAGGCGCTATCGCCCACGTTAGCACTGGATGAAGCGCTGATTTTGCGTCGCTTTAAACACGATGCGGCTGCGTTCGCTCAGGCTAAAGAGGCATTTTTAACCGGGATCAATAACGTGCCTGCGACGCTTTAAGGCAACGCGACGTTCCATTATTCGCGACCAGCTTGCGCGCTGCTGTCATGCTCTCAACAGCGTGGCTAGGGCACGTGAACAGGGAGTAAAACGCTATCGTTTGTCGAAGGTTCGGAATACCCCACCCAAGCAACGGCGTTGGGTGGGCAAACGCTACTTCGCCAATTCGCGCATAGCGGTTTCCAGCCCTTCCAGCGTCATCGGGTACATACGCTCGTCGATGAGTTCGCGGATCAACTGGGTGGAGTAGGTGTACTCCCACGCCCTGGGAGGCATCGGGTTTAGCCAAGCCAAGCGGGGGAATTTTTCGGCCAAGCGTTTTAGCCACACACCGCCGGCTTCGTCGTTAAAGTGCTCGACGCTGCCGCCGCGATGCGTGACCTCGTAAGGCGACATGGCGGCGTCGCCTACGATCACCACTTGGTAATCGGCGCCGTAGGTGTGCAGCACATCCATGGTAGGGATGCGTTCGTTGCCACGGCGCTGGTTGTTTCTCCACACGCCTTCATACAAGCAGTTATGGAAATAGAAATGCTCTAGGTGCTTAAACTCAGAGCGGGCCGCCGAGAATAGCTCTTCACAGACGCGAATGTGGTCATCCATCGAACCACCCACGTCCAGAAACAGCAGCACCTTCACCGCGTTGTGGCGCTCTGGGCGCATCTGCACGTTGAGTAGCCCGGCATCCTTGGCGGTTTCACGGATGGTGCTATCCACGTCGAACTCTTCTAACGCCCCTTGGCGGGCGAATTTGCGCAGTCGCCGCAGGGCCATTTTGATATTGCGGGTGCCCAGCTCCAGCGAGTCATCGTAATCCCGAAAGCGCCGCTCATCCCACACCTTGGTAGCGCGGCGGTGGCGGGAGCCATCCTGCCCGATGCGAATGCCTTCTGGGTTGTAGCCGTAAGCCCCAAACGGGCTGGTGCCGCCGGTACCAATCCACTTATTGCCGCCCGCGTGGCGCTCTTTCTGCTCCTCCAGGCGTTTCTTAAAGGTCTCGATGAGTTCCTCTAAGCCACCGAGAGACTCGATCTTGGCCTTCTCTTCATCGGTGAGCTGTTTTTCGAACTCGCGGCGCAGCCACTCATCGGGAATCAGCGCTTCGATGGCGGCGTCCATGTCCTCAAGGCCCTTAAACCAAGCGGCAAAGGCGCGATCGAAGCGGTCAAAGTGGCGCTCATCTTTGACCATCACCGTACGCGCCACCTGATAAAACGCCTCCATATCGGCAAACACCACGCCCCGCTCGACCACGGCATGAAGATCTAGCAGCTCCCGCAGTGAAACAGGTACGCCCGCGCGCTTGAGGGTTTCAAATAAGCCGATAAACATGGCTTAGCGCCCGCTGTTCTTCTGGCGACGCATCATAAAGGCCAGGCGTTCAAGCAGGTGGGTATCCTGCTCGTTTTTGACCAGCGCACCGGCCATGGGCGGCAGCGCTTTGGCGGGGTCGCGATGGTAGAGCGCTTCTTGCGCCAGCTCGTCGGCCATCAGCAGCTTAAGCCAGTCGACCAGCTCAGACGTTGAAGGCTTTTTCTTCAGCCCTGGAGCGCTGCGCAGGTCAAAGAAAACCTCCAATGCTTCGCTGACCAGTTTTGGGGCAATGTTCGGGAAGTGAACATCAACAATCGCCTGCATGGTCTCGCGGTCGGGGAATTCGATGTAGTGGAAAAAGCAGCGGCGCAGAAAGGCATCCGGCAGCTCTTTTTCATTGTTGGAGGTGATGACGATGATCGGGCGCTTCTCGGCGCGGATGGTTTCACCGGTTTCGTAGACGTGAAACTCCATACGGTCCAGCTCTTGGAGCAGGTCGTTGGGGAATTCGATATCCGCCTTGTCGATTTCATCGATCAGCAGTACCACCCGCTCATCGGCGGTAAAGGCTTCCCACAGTTTGCCGGGCTTGATGTAGTTAGCGACGTTTTCAACACCTTCTACGCCTAGCTGTGAATCCCGCAGGCGGCTCACCGCATCGTACTCATACAGCCCTTGAGCGGCTTTGGTGCTGGATTTGATGTGCCAAGTGATCAGCTTGGTGCCGAGGGATTCTGCCAGCTCTTCCGCCAGTAGCGTCTTGCCGGTGCCTGGCTCGCCTTTAATCAGCAGCGGGCGCTCAAGCACCACGGCAGCATTCACCGCCTGTTTAAGCGCATTGGTTGCGATATACGAAGAAGTGGAGTCAAACGCCATAGTGGGCCTCGGCTTATTGGAAGCGTGGTGAATATTAGATTCAAACAAGTGTACGTGAGGCTGGCCGCCCAGGCCAAGCGCCGTCCGCTGTCAGGCCTTATTCGGCGGCACGATGCCTTGGCGCTGCATTTGCCGATACACCGTTGGCCGTGAAACCCCCAGCTCGCGTGCCACGGCGCTAATGTTCCAGTGGTGTTGCTGCAGTCGTGTCACAAGGTGGCAATCAGTGGCCTGGCTTTCAGGCGCGGTTATCGCAGGTGTACGAGTAATGCGTTGGCTTAGGCACTGTTCAGGCAGGTCGTAAACGGTGATTTCATCGCTCTCGGCGGTGGCGAGTGCAAATGCCAGGGCGTTTTTTAGCTGACGAATATTGCCGGGCCAGGCGTAGGCGAGTAGGGCGCTGATGGCGTCGGCACGCAGCCGAGGGGCGGAGCTTCCGCCGCGTTCTCTCACCACATCGCTGAATACTTGGCGAATCACGTAGAGCTTGTCGGCGCGTTCGCGCAGCGGTGGTAAGCGCAGTTGGGCACCGTTCAGGCGGTAGTAGAGGTCTTCACGAAACTCGCCCTGCGCAATCATGGTATCGATGTGGCGGTGGGTAGCGGTGATCACCCGGATATCGACTTTTTCCGGTTTGTTTGCCCCTAGCGGCATCACTTCCCGCTCGGCCAGTACCCGCAGCAGGCGGGTTTGTAATGCCAGCGG
>NZ_JAMZBE010000167.1:0-6985 GCF_024158645.1 Halomonas sp. 707B3 | reverse complement strand
AGGTGGGTTCGTCAGCAGTCTGAAGCGCCACCGGATGAGCTCCGGTGGCGCTTTTACGTTAGTGGAACGCCTCCAAAAAAACTGCCTAACCGCCATTACAGTTGAGCAGATGCGTCGTCGCTAAACACCAAAAATCTGCTGCAGATCCGGTACGTTCTCTTCCTCTTCAACCATGGAGAGCGAGGCTTCGATGGCTTTGAGGTGGCGGCTCATAAAGGCTTTGGCGCGTTCGCCGTTGCCGGTTTCAAGATAGCCAATCAGGTCGTCGTGGTCGTGGGATTCGCAGCCTAGGTGGCCGCGATGGCCGTAAACGGCGAGGATCAGCGATGAGCGCGAGCAGAGGCGTTCAACGAACTCCGCCAGGGTGGCGTTGCCGGAAAGCTGCGCGAGACGCACGTGAAAATCCGCCGAGAGGCGAATCGCCACGCTCTGCTGGCCGCTGCGTAGAGCTTGGCGTTCCTCACGTGCCATCTCGCGAAGCTCCGCCGCCGCCGTCGCGTTCATTCGCCTAGCCACATCGGGCATTAGCCCGCACTCGATCAGCTGGCGGGCATCGAACACGTCTTTCGCTTCATCGGCAGTGGGGCGCGTTACGCTGGCCCCACGACGCGGGGTCAAGGTAACGAGCTGCTCCAGCGCCAGCCGCTGGAGGATTTTACGAATCCCCGTGCGGCTAATACCGAATACTTCCGCTAGCGCATCTTCACGCAGCCGAGCGCCGGGCTTAAGGCGCTGCTCCACAATGGCATCGCTCACTGACCGGTAAATCGCTTCGTGGCGCTCATCGCCCTCTTTGTCAGAAGGCCTCCGTTTTAACGCCGCCTGCGCATCACTCATAGTGTCTCCTGTCTGCGACTCTGATTACTCCTCCCAGGCCGCAATGATATCGCGCTCGTCGTCACTCATGTTGGTGATATTACCAAGCGGCATGTAGCGACTGCCAACAACCTGTTGGATTTGCGCTTTGTGACCAAGAATATCGTCCCAGCTATCAAAGGCGTAGCCTGCAGGCGGCGCGGAGAAACCGGCATGTTCAGGGTTGCGGGCATGGCACTGGGTACAGTGTTGCTCGATGAGTCCAGATATTTGCGCTTGCGTGGGCGCACCGCCAGCGCCTTCCACGGCGGCACGTGGGCTGGGCGCTGCCACCCAGAACGCGAGCAGAATCAGCCCAACGCCTACCGCCGGGTAGGCTGGCTGAATTTTACCGGCATGCATCAGCACAAAGAACTGACGAATCAGCGCTCCGGCAAAAATAAACAGCACCATCACCACCCAGGAGAGCTCATGGGCGTAGATAAAGGAGTAGTGATTACTCACCATCAATAGAACCACGGGCAGCGTGAAGTAGGTGTTATGCACCGAACGCTGCTTGCCGCGCTTGCCGTCTAGCGGGTTAGGGGCGTCGCCTGCCTTCATAGCCTTCACCATGCGGCGCTGGCCAGGAATGATCCAGAAGAAGACGTTGGCCGACATCGCCGTGGCCATCACCGCGCCGGTGAGCAAAAACGCCGCCCGCCCGGTAAACATCTGGGTACTTAGGTAGGCAACCACCACCATCATCACCGCTACGGCAATACTCAGCAGGCCATCGCGCTCCATGTTGGGGCTAATACGCTTGCACAGCTCGTTATAGACCACCCAGCCGCCTAGCAGGAACCCAAGCGCCAGCAGGTTGGCCTGCCAACCGGTGAGGTTAGCCGCCCAGGCCCAGTTGCTGTCTGGATTCACTAAGTAGAAGCCAGGGTTCACCATGTAGAGAATGACGAACAGCGCAAAACCCGATAGCCACGTGGTGTAGGCTTTCCAGAACGACCAGTGCAGGTCGTTGGGTAGCTTGGCCGGGGCCGTGGCATATTTCTGGTTATGATAGAAACCGCCACCATGCACAGCCCACATCTCGCCAAAAACACCCTTCTCACGATCTTCAGCGGCTTTGGGAGTGCGCAGGCCGTTATCCAGCATCACGAAGTAGATCGACTCGCCGATCCAGGCAATCGCTGCGATCACGTGTAACCAGCGCAGCAGTAGATTCACAAATTCGATGATATACGCTTGCATGCCTAGTCCTCTTAGCTACCACGGTAAGTGGAGTAGCCGTAGGGCGAAAGCAGCAACGGTACATGATAGTGCTGGCTAGCATCGGCCACGCCGAAGCGCAGCGGAATAACGTCTAAAAAGCGCGGTTCAGCGGCTTCCACCCCTTGAGCGCGCAGATAGTCTCCAGCGTGGAACACAAGCTCATACTCGCCTGGCGTTAGCGCATCGCCTTCTAGAATAGGGGTATCGCAGCGGCCATCGCTATTAGTAACGGCATTGCCTAAATGCTCGCGGCTGCCGTCCGCTAGCCGAAAAACCTCAATAGTAATGCCTTGGCCGGGCTGCCCTTTGGCAGTATCCAGCACGTGTGTGGTTAAGCGTCCCATAGCCACTCCTCAATCATTGGATTTGTTGACGTTATTTAACCTATTGGTCAAAGAGTACCGTTGATGCTATTTATTGTATACAGTAATTCCATTTATGCACCACAGGAGAGTATCAGTGCCTCAACCAACCTCATTACAACTATCACCCGCCCCGAGCCAATGCAGCCTTGAAGCCTTTGTGCAACATTATGGCGATGTTTATGAGCACTCGCCCTGGGTGGCCGAGGCTACTTGGCAACACGGCTTAAGCGAATCTCATGACGCACCAGATGCGCTGGCAGAGCTGATGGGGTTAATGCTTCAGCAGGCCACCCCTGAGCAGCAAATTGACGTGATTCAGGCCCACCCGGATCTCGCGGGCAAAGCCGCCTTGGCCGGTGAGCTCACCCAAGACTCAACCAATGAGCAGGCAGGCGCTGGGCTGGATCAGTGCTCACCTGAAGAGTTTGCCCGCTTTGAACAACTAAATGCGGCATATAAAGAAAAATTTGGCTTCCCTTTTGTGATCGCGGTGAAAGGGTTAGACCGCTACGACATACTCGCGGCGTTTGAAGAACGCCTAGAGAACGGATTAGCCCAGGAGCGCGAAACTGCTATTAAGCAAATTATTCGCATTGCTCGCTTCCGTCTGAGAGCACGCGCTGGCGAGGCGTAGCGCTGTGATCGGGCGGCATACTGCAGCATTAAATGTGTCTGGTTGACCCTAAGGGTAATTGCATTTATATCTTGTATACGATTCTATTCGTTTATGGATGCAGCAGCATAATGCCACTCATGTTTAATAACGCCATAAAGGCTCACTATGTCTCCTCCGCCCGATCCAAAAACAAATCCTACGCGCACCATTAACCAAAACCCTGACGCCATGCCGCCGTTACCCAAAGCGATACCGCTTGGGTTGCAGCACATCATGGCCATGTTTGCCGGTAACGTAACGCCCCCTATTATTATTGCCGGTGTGATTGGTGCTTCTCCCGCTGAGCAAATTTTCCTCATCCAGGTAGCGCTGTTTGTGGCGGGGATGTCTACCCTAGTACAAACCATTGGTATTGGCCCTATTGGCGCACGCTTGCCGATTGTGCAAGGCACGAGCTTTGGTTTTCTCCCTGTTGCTTTACCCCTTGCTAAAGCGTTTGGCCTTCCTGCTGTGCTAGGTGCTTCGTTTGTCGCGGGGCTGCTACAAATTCTACTTGGCGCTTTTTTGAAAAATATTCGCCACTGGTTCTCCCCCGTTGTGACCGGTATTGTCGTACTGCTGATCGGTATTACGCTGATGCCGGTGGGGCTGAACTACGCTGCTGGTGGGGTAGGTGCTGATGACTTTGCTTCTCCATCCAATCTGCTGCTGGCGTTGTTTGTGCTAAGCGTCACCATTGCGGTGCATCAATACGGCAAGGGGTTTATTAAAGCGTCCTCTATTCTCTTTGGGCTGGTGGCAGGTTACTTGGTCGCCATTGCATTGGGTAAGGTAGATTTTACCTCGCTCACCAGCGCAGCCTGGTTTGCCCTGCCTAAACCCTTTGAGTATGGCATGACCTTCTCAGGCACCGCGATTCTAGGCATGACCCTGATTATGTTCGTTGTGGGCTTAGAAACAATCGGCAATATCTCTGCCATTACCACTGGCGGTGCAGGCCGCCCAGCCAAAGATAGCGAGCTTTCCGGCGGTGTCATGGCGGATGGCGTGGCAACCTCGTTCGCCGCTATTTTTAATACGCTGCCCAATACTGCTTACGCGCAAAATGTGGGGTTAATCACCCTGACGGGGGTAGTGAGCCGCCACGTAGTCACCATCGGTGGTTTACTGCTGATTGCGATGGGTCTTTTCCCTAAGCTCGGTGGCTTAGTTGCTGCTATGCCACACGCCGTACTAGGCGGTGCGGGTGTGGTGATGTTCGGCATGATTGCATCGGCAGGTTTAAAAATTATCAAGGAGTGCGAACTGGATCAGCGCAATATGCTGATTATTGCGGTGTCACTCAGCCTGGGAATTGGCTTACCGGCGGTGGAAGCCATTTCGGAAACGATGCCTGGGCAGTTAGGGCTGCTGTTGAAGTCGGGATTGGTGCCCGCCGCACTGGCAGCGCTGCTGTTAGACGCTATCTTGCCGGGCAAACCTGATCGCAAAGAGAAGCTAGCGAAGGCACAAGCAGCCAGTAAAACACAGCCATAACCTTTAACGAAGCGTGTTTGCTAGCAACAAAAATGCCGCGCTCATCAATGGCGCGGCATTTTTGTTCAAGACTAGCGGTTTAGTACTTAGCTGTGTCTGCTGCTTTCTTGGTAACTTCTTCGGCTTTCTTTTGACTCTCTTGCATAAAGCTTTGGCTGATAGAGGTGACTTTTTCAGAGTCTCCTTTCATACGCTCCATCAGGTCAGTGGCCGCTTTCTGCTGGCTCTCCATCGCCTTCTTGAAGCTATCTGCATCTTTCACATCTAGCCAAGTACGCGCTTGGGAAATGGTCATATCAGAGTAAGCGCGAGCCGCATCAATTTGGGCGCTGACCAGTTGCTCATAGTAATCCAACGCTGCGAGCGTATAAGAGCGCATCGGTGATACAAAAACGGAGTCAAACTGCTGGTTGGTTTTCTCTGTAGCCTTGTTCATTACGCAATCTCCTTGGGTTAGCTAGCGAATCGGCATACCCAGCAGGTGGCCGATGGTTGGCAATGACTGTATTACACCCAAGCTAGCAGCGCTTTTTGTGCAGCGCAACATGATTTTTCATCATGCTACATGTTCAGCTTATCTAACGCTCACCGAACATAACGCAACGGCTTTTTTAACGGTTACCGAACAGGTGCTTACGGGCTTCATCATCCATAACAACGCCTGCTTGCGGGTTAATATCCTCGACTAATGCGTACGCTTTTCGTACAGCAGGACGTTGCGATACCTCTTCAAACCAGCGTTCAAGATCGGGGAACTCTTCCAAGGTTTGACGCTGCTTCTCCCAGGGCACAATCCATGGGTAGATCGCCATATCCGCAATGGAGTAGCGGTCGCCGCCAACATAATGCTGCTGAGAGAGCCGCTGATCCAGCACGCTGTAGAGCCGGTTGGTCTCGCGTACATAGCGCTCTATGGCGTACTCAATTTTCTGCGGTGCGTAGTGGCAAAAGTGATGGTTCTGGCCCGCCATAGGGCCAAGCCCACCCACCTGCCAGTGCAGCCACTGCAGTACCACGTAGCGCTCGCGCCCTTCTGTTGGCAGAAACTGGCCGGTTTTATCGGCGAGATATTCCAAAATGGCGCCTGATTCAAACAGCGACATGGGTTGGCCGCCATCTTTAGGGGCGTGGTCCACAATGGCGGGAATGCGGTTATTGGGCGCAATCGTCAGAAACTCAGGGTCAAACTGCTCACCCCGGCCAATATTGATGGGCTTAATGCGATAAGCCAACTTTGCTTCTTCAAGCATGATGGAGATTTTGTGGCCGTTCGGGGTTGTCCAGTAATACAGGTCAATCATCGCCATCTCCTTTCACACAAAACGGCCTAGGCCGTTTGTGTTGCCTGTGGTTAGTAGGCGGCTTGTGGCCGCCTTAACTATTATAGATCACGAATTGTCATGGCTTTGCCAGCGACTGCATCATGCACCTCTAGCATACGCGCAAACCACGATGCCACAGGGTCACTTTCTTCTACGAGCGGCTCGGTAGAAACGGTATAGGCCCACATCATGCTGCCAAACAGCAGGTAATCCGCACCGCTGGGTGCATCGCCATCTAAAAACAGACTCTCTTTTAGTTGAGCGCTCACCGGCACCAGCGCCTGCTTCAACATCTGCCGCCCCTGTTCAGGGTTGTTGACGGCTTCCATGGTCGCACCAAAGCGTGCTTCACGGGTTTTGCGGAAGTAATCACGATCATCTGGATGGATGGCAGCTAACAGATCTAACGCGACGATCTTAAACAGCGCGGGGGTAATGCTGCGTTCTACTAACTGCTTAAACAGCATTAAGCGCTGAAGGCTCATCCCTTCGCCCACCACCGGGGCCTCCGGGTAAGCTCGGTCTAGGTAGCACATGATGTCAAAGCTATCGGTGACCACGTTGTCGCCATCGGTCAGCACAGGCACTTTGTCGTAATCGGCAAACGCAAGAACGTCTTTCTCCTGGAAGCGCCAAGCCACGGCGGTGTACTCCAGCCCTTTATGGGCCAGCGCCATACGTACCCGCCAGCAATAAGGCGAAAAGCGTAGGCGCTCATCACGGCCGCACAGGTCATAAAGTGTTATTGCCATATTGTTAGTTCTCCTTTTTTACAGGGGTCAATCCGCTACCTACAGTGAGTCTAAGTGATTAGCGACGCAAGCGACGTTCGTAACCCACCGCGCGAAGGCCTGCTGCACTGTCTATTAGTCTAATGACTGTTGCTGTATTAACACTCTGATGTAATGTTTAAAACACCTTAAAAACAACATGTTAGATTAAAACGACCGCTTAAATCATGCTCAGAACGGCCCACATCAACTGGTAAGACCAATTTTCCAATGTAGTCATTCTGCCCGCCTAACCGTATCTTTCACGCTGACCCAACTATCATTGAAATGACA
>NZ_JAMZBE010000166.1:0-7012 GCF_024158645.1 Halomonas sp. 707B3 | reverse complement strand
GGTCTCTACTAGGCGCAGGCCTAACAATTCATTCAAGCCGACGCCGCTTCGCGGTACGGCTTAACTCAGGCGTTAGATTTCAGGAGTACCTTGTGAAGCCCGATGAAAAATATGCTCTTGAAACTCTGGTCGAGAAGTACGGTGGCAAATACATCAAAGGAGACGAGCCACCTGATGGCTATCTTGTCAGCGAAGACGGGAAAAGAATTGCTGTAGAAGTTACCCGTTTAATACAGCATGTAACTGACGATAATCGTTTTACAAAACCTAGACTAGCCGATGATGAACCAGGGCACGAGCTCCTCGATCAACTTGACATAGAATTAAGCAACAAAATCCCTACTGATAAATATATATTTATCATCCTTCCGACACCTGTAAACAATGTCAGTAAAACGAAACAATTACTCGCATCGAAGATCCTTGATTTGATAAATTCATCTGCCACTGAGGCTGAATTTGATGTATGTTCAAACCCGATATCAATATCAGTATTTAATGGTGAAAGAAGCTCGGGGAAAAAATCGTTGGAGCATTACCCAATACTAGATCTTCAGCGGATATTGGGGCTAACGTGTCCTATTTGCTAAATGATCGAATTACTAAAAAAGAACGGAATCGTAAAAATATCCCTGGTATTTCCGAATACTGGCTGGCTCTTATTAACCAATACTGGATCGCGGATGAAAATTCTTATCAATCAGCCTACATATCCAAAGATATTAAGCACGGCTTCGATCGAGTGTTATTAATAAATGATCGTAAGGGCGTTCATGAATTGTGCAAGAAAATATAAACAGTCGCTTAAGTTTGTTCCCGGCCTGTCGGGCCGCCGCTTAGCTAATCGTTAAAGTGCTATATCAGTGGCTCCTAAAAAGCCGCTTCTGGCCGATAGCAGCCAAGAAAAGGAGCCTGCGATTTCTCGCAGGCCCCTCTTTTACAATTCTGGCGCGCCCGGCAGGAATTGAACCTGCGACCTTCGGCTTCGGAGGCCGCTTTAGTAGCGTACTGTTACTTCCTACTTACTACAAAAAATCAAAAAAATATTATTAAAAACAAAATCTTAAATTAAAATCAACGCAACCTAATTCTTCGCCATCACACCAATTAACGCCACTATGTGCCTTTTTTGGTCACAATCTTGGCACATACCGTGACTTTTGCGCGTCCTGGTTTTTACCAAATTTGACCTTTGGCCAACGCGAAATATTTGCTCACTTTCATCATTTGGCTACGCGCAAAATGCGAGCAGCGGCCGCTGCAAAAAACGGAGCAGCATACGCGCAGCCTGCCCTTATAGCCAACATGCTAAACTACCCTGTGATTGACCGGTTCAGCCTCGGAGACTCAGCATGCCGTCTGCCCATCGTCGTAAGTTGCCTATTGGTATTCAGACCTTTTCGGACATTCGCGAAGGCGGCTATTACTACGTCGATAAAACGCCGTTTATTGAAAAGCTAACGAACCAGAATAAATACTATTTTCTCTCCCGCCCGCGCCGTTTCGGTAAAAGCCTACTGCTAGATACCTTAGGCTGCCTGTTTGAAGGCCGCGAAGCGTTGTTTGATGGGCTATATATTCACGACATGTGGGACTGGCAGCAGCGATACCCGGTGGTGCGTTTAAGCTTTGGGAATGGAGTAGCGGCTGACAGAGAGGATCTAGATGCAAACATTCGATATCAATTACAGCAGCAGCGGGCTCGCCTGCAAATTACGTCAACGCCTCCTGAGCGCATTGCGGACGACTTTGCTAGCTTGATTGAGCACGCGCATCGTATTCACGGTCAGCGCGTGGTCGTGCTGATCGACGAGTACGACAAACCCATTCTGGACAATATCCTTGATGGCGATAAATCACGTGAACTGCGAGAGGGGCTAAAAAACCTGTATAGCGTGCTGAAAGACGCCGACCCCCACCTGCACTTTGTGCTACTAACCGGTGTTTCCAAGTTCAGCAAAGTCAGCCTGTTTTCGGGGCTAAACAACCTGCGCGACATTACACTCTCATCCGACTATGCCGCTATTTGCGGTTACACCGACCACGATGTAGATACGGTATTTGCCCCAGAGCTGCCGGGGCTGGACCGTGACGAGATCCGCCGCTGGTACAACGGCTATCGCTGGGGCGGGCAAGACATGCCTAGCGTTTATAACCCGTTCGATGTGCTTTTACTGCTCGAAGAGCGGAAATTTAGCCCCTATTGGTTTGAAAGCGCCACGCCCACGTTTTTAGTGGAATTGCTCAAAAAACGCGGTGTGTTTACCCCTGCCTTGAGCCAACTGCAAACTGAAGCCGAGTTGTTAGGCCGCTTTGATGTCGATCATATCGCCACCGAAGCGCTCCTGTTCCAAACAGGCTATCTTACCGCGCATGCTGTCGAGGAGCCGATGACCGGTTACTGGCTCTACACCTTGGGCTATCCCAACCTGGAGGTGGAAACCAGCCTTAACCAAGCGTTGCTACCTGTGCTGGGCGTGCCAGCGCCTCCTCGGGAGCGGCTCACGCTGTTTCGCACCTTGCAAGCGCACGACTTGTCAGGCCTGGAAACCCACCTCAAAGCGCTTTATGCCGGTTTACCCCACGACTGGTACCGCAACAACCCTATCGCCCAATATGAAGGACATTATGCGAGCGTCTTTTACAGCCACTTCGCCGCACTGGGCGTGAATGTGACAGTAGAAGATGCCAGCCACCACGGCAAAGTGGATATGAGCGTCGATTTTGGCGGCCATGTTTACCTGTTTGAGTTTAAAGTGGTGGAACAGCTACCCGAAGGAAAAGCGCTGGAACAAATCAAAGCTAAAGGCTACGCCGACAAGCACCGTGCCAGCGGCAAACCAATTCACTTGATAGGCGTGGAGTTCTCCAGCGTACAGCGGCAGATCGTAGCGTTTGAGGTGGAGACGCTATAGCGCACAGCTACTCATCACAAGCCTCTGTTTAAGCTCGACAAAAAACCGGCCCCAAGGGCCGGTTCACGCTGTTATATTGCCGATCTCTATAAACACGATGGGATTAGCCTTTTAAACGCGCCAACACCTTCGCTTTAGACGCCTTTTCGCGCTCAGCATAAAGCGCCAACTCATCGGTCACCTGGGCGCCCAGCGCCGCTTCAAAGGCATCGCGATTAGCATTGCCGGCATAGGCTTCGCTCTCTGCACCGCCCAAGTTCGACTGGAAAATCCCCGCTGCGCTCACTGGCAGAAAGTCTTCATACGTGATCGGCTGCGCTTCCACTAAGCCCTGGGCGATTAACGCATCCATATCGGCATTGCCAATATCACCCGCGGCCTGGCCTTTCTCGGTCAGATGATAGTGAAAATACGCTAACCCCTCACGGCGCATGGCTTCGTCGTTATCAGGGAGCTTGGCAAAGACGTTTTGCATAACCGTTTGGTGTGCGTCGTTATCCAAGCCTGTGGTTTGCTTGCGGCCTTTAGTAAGCAACTGGTCATAAAGTGCACGGCCTTTCGGTGTTAGCGCCACTCCACGCTGCTCAATTTCACCAAAGCGAGCCGTGTGAGTACCTTGCGCGTCACCAGCAAAGCGGATTGATTCTTCCAACGCCTTAAAGCTGGTCTGGCGCAGCAGAATCGGGCACTCACGACGCGGCGGCCCTTCAATGACGGCTTTGGGGTTCATGCCCATCTCCGGCATGCGGCGCTGTACTTCGTCGATATCCAGGGTGCGTGGCGTCAGGTGATTAATATGCGGCCCACGGAAGCACACTACATCGGCAATCAAACGGTGCTCATCATGTAGCGCCTGATAAGTCTCCAGATCGACCGTCGCATCCTGATGCCAACGGAAGGTTTCCAGTGCTTCTTTGACGAACTGGTCGGTCTCTTCGCTGGTGAGTCCCCCCTGGGTTTCATGGCGCTCAATAAGCTCACGCGCCCCTGGGGTAAAGATATCGCGCTTAGCCAGAATTTCTTCCGAACGCTGGCGCAGCGCCTCGCTTTCAATAAGCTCTAAACGCAATAGCGAGGTAAAAACGCGGAAAGGGTTCATCGCCAACGCGTCATCGTCGATGGGCCGGAAGGCGGTTGAGTGAACCGGCACGCCTGCTTCAGAAAGGTCGTAATAACCGACCGGATACATACCCATCACAGCAAACAGGCGGCGCAGCATGGCAAGCTCTGTAGCGGTTCCCACGCGAATAGCCCCGTGGCGTTCTACGCTCAAACGGGCCAATTCACCCTGCGCTTCCAGGCGGCGATGCAGTTCAGGCTGTTGACTAAGTATTTCTTGGTTAACGCGCTCGACAAGTTCAAGCAGCGTGCCGTACTGCGGCACTTCGGCTTGATACATGGCCGACATTGCCTTAGAGAAACGGTCACGCACTTCATTGGTTGAAAGAAGGCTCGGTTGAGTCATTTCATTGCTCTCTCTTACATATTGTTGGGATAAGGATGAGATACCGACCTCAATTGCGCCAATAGCGCCTGAAGCGGGTGTAGCAAAGTTTGCCCAGAATAGCGTTTCACCTGGCTGCGGCAGGAGTAGCCTGTTGCTAGCAGCTTGCCTGTGTTTTGCTCGGCTTCCACCTGAGGCTGCCAGGATTGGGCATAAATGGTTTTCGAGGTTGCGACATTACGGGTTTCATGGCCGTAGGTGCCGGACATACCGCAGCAGCCGGTCGCCATCAGCTCAAGCTCTAAACCAAATGCCGCAAACACCTGCTGCCAGGCCTTGGGGCTGCCTGGGGCGTTGGTCTTTTCGGTGCAGTGGGAAAGCAGCTTAAAGCCAGGATCGGTTAGGTTCAGTTGGCGAGGTGCTAGCGTGTTCATACGCGTGGCTAGCCACTCTTGCAGCATCAGCACGTTGGGCACTTGCTCACTGCCCAGGGCTTTGACGTACTCTTGACGGTAGGTCAGCGTCATCGCCGGGTCGATCCCCACCATGGGTACGTCGAACTCTGCCAACGCTCGCAGGCGCTTGGCCTGTTTTTCCGCCGTACGCTCAAAGGCGCCTAAAAAGCCCTGCACTTGCAGCGGTTTGCCGTTGGCAGAAAATGGCATCACAAACACCCGCAGGTTGAGCCGCGACAGTAGTTCCACCACATCCATCACCAGCTTGGCTTCAAAGTGGCTGGTGAACGCGTCCTGGACAATGATCACGCTGTTGGCACGCTGCTGCTCAGTCAGCAGCGCAAGCGAGGTGGGCGTGGCTTCGGCAACGCCCCAGGCACGCAGCTGCTTTTTCACGCTGGCGCGGGAAAGCTGCGGGGAGTCGCTAATTCCCAGCCCTTTACGCATCAGGCTATCGACCCAGCGCTGGTTGAGTAGGGCGTTATACAGCGGCGCCACCTTGGCAAGGGTTGGCAGCATGAACTCAGTGCCGCCGATGATGTAATCGCGCAGCGGACGTAAATAGCGGCCGTGGTAGACCTCTAAAAACTGTGAACGGAACTGCGGCACATTGACCTTTATCGGGCACTGGCCTGCACAGGATTTACACGCCAAACAGCCCGCCATGGCATCGTAAACTTGGTGAGAATAGTCGTGGTGTTGCTTACGGCTGAGCGTATTGGCAACGCGCAGTGGAAAGCGTTTAACAAAGCCCCAGCCGTTTTCGGCTTTCTTCTTGCGCGACTCCTCCACCACATCGATCCCTGCTTGGGACTGCAGGCGTAGCCACTCACGCATTAAGCTGGCACGGCCTTTGGGCGAATGCACACGGTCACGGGTGGCCTTCCAGGAAGGGCACATGGGGTCATCAACATCGTAGTTATAGCAGGCGCCATTGCCATTGCAGTACACCGCTGCGTCGTAGGCCTGCCACGCCCGCTCATCAATGGTGCGATCCAACTGACCGCGCAGGGTGACGCCATCAATCGTTAATAGCTCTGGGTCACTGTCTTTGGCGATTAGTTCGCCGCCTTCAGTGGGCGACGCAATTTTGCCTGGGTTCAGCTGGTTATGCGGATCAAACGCGGCTTTAACGCGCTGCAGGCTGGGGTATAACTCACCAAAGAACTTGGGGCCGTACTCCGAACGCACGCCTTTGCCGTGTTCCCCCCATAACAGCCCGCCGTACTTCTGGGTCAGGGCCGCCACTTGATCAGAAATCTCACGAATCAGTGTTTCCTGTTCGGGATCTTTCATATCTAGCGCCGGGCGCACGTGCAGTACCCCCGCATCGACATGGCCAAACATGCCGTAGGAGAGCTGTCGGGCATCCAATGCGGCGCGAAACTCAGTAATAAAGTCAGCCAGATGCTCTGGTGGTACGGCGGTATCTTCGACAAACGCAATCGGGCGCTTTTCGCCCTGTACGTTGCCCAGCAAACCCACCGAGCGTTTGCGCATAGCGTAGACTTTTTGAATCTGCGAACGGCCTTCCGCCAGGGTGTAGCCTAAACGCTCCACCGTGGGGTCTTGGCTCAAGTGTTCCGTAAACGCCCGCACACGCTCAGACAAGCGTTCAGGGTCATCATCGTTAAACTCGATCAAGTTAATGCCACGAATCGGCGTACTACCGGTGGTGGGGAAAAACTCAGCTACGCTGTCCCAGACAAAGTCCTCCATGGCCAGCTGCAGCACGGTGTCATCAATAGTTTCAATCGAGGTAGGGCGCGCGCTTGAAGTCATCAGTGCCTTGGCATCGCGCAGCGCGTCCATAAAGCTGGCATAGCGCACATTGACCAAAGTGGCGTGCTTGGGAATCGGCAGCACATTGAGTACCGCTTCATTCAAAAAGCCCAATGAGCCTTCCGAGCCGCACAGCAGGCTGTTCAGGTTCAGCTGGCCTTTTGCTTCCCGCAGATGCGCCAGATCGTAGCCGGTTAAGCAGCGGTTGAGCGGCGGAAATTTCGCCTCAATCAGCCCCCGCTGCTGGTCGATAATCTCAGCCGCGGTGGTATGCACCTGGCCAAGAATGCCGGATTGGGCAACGGCCTGCTGCTCTTCGTCAGCGCTAAGCGGGCGGCTATGCAGATGCTGGCCCCCCAGCAGAACCGTATCCAGTTCCAGCACGTGGTCACGGGTTTTGCCATACTCACAGCTGC
>NZ_JAMZBE010000165.1:0-7030 GCF_024158645.1 Halomonas sp. 707B3 | reverse complement strand
CTTAAAAACGCCGGTTCCCGCCCCTCTGGTCGGCTTAGCCGTGGGAACGCTGGCCGCCACACTATTGCTGTGGGGCGGCATCGAGGTAGATACCATCGCCTCGCGCTTTCGCTGGAAATTCGAGGGTGACAGCGGCACCGGCATTCCCCCTTTCGCGCCCAGTTTTACCGCGCCCTGGCATTTCCCGGGGGCGGATGGCACGCCACTTGAGATCAACTTTGCCCTGATTCAATCACTATTAGGCCCCGCCTTAGCGATTGCACTACTCGCCGCCATTGAGTCACTGCTGTGTGCCGTGGTGGCGGATGGTTTAACCCGCACCCGCCATGACCCTAACGCAGAGCTAATCGGCCAAGGTCTTGGCAACTTAGTGGTGCCCTTTTTTGGTGGCATCACCGCGACAGCCGCCATGGCCCGTACAGCCACCAATATTAAAAGCGGCGCTTTTTCGCCCATTGCCGCCGTGGTGCATTCGCTGGTGGTGTTGCTCGCCGTGATTGCGCTGGCAGGCGTGTTAGGGTTTGTGCCGATGGCGGCCCTGGCTGCACTACTGTTTGTTATTGCCTGGAACATGAGCGAAGCCCGCCACTTTATGCATACGTTAAGGAGTGCCCCCGCCAGCGATGTGTGGGTACTGGTGATCTGCTTCGCGCTGACAGTCATTTTTGACATGGTCATCGCGGTGGCTGTAGGTATTGGCCTAGCGGCGGCGCTGTTTATTCGTCGTATGGCCCAGCTGACCAACACCCAACGCTTAACCACGCCTTCTTCCGGCGAGCATTTCCCGCCGGAAGTCGCGCTTTACAAAATGACCGGCCCACTATTTTTCGGGGCCGCAGAGAAAGCCATTGCCACCTTGCGGGTGATTGATCACAACGTGAGCATTGTGGTTTTGGATATGCGCGATGTACCGAGCCTGGATACCACCGCCATGGTGGCGCTGGGGACGCTGCGCCGTGAACTGGGTGAGCAAGGTGTAGGCATCATATTTGTCGGGCTGCCGCCCCGGTTGGCGCTGAAAATAAAGCGCGCAGGCATTCATCGTGAAGTTGGTAAATTGGCCGTGGTTAGCAACCTCGCCCACGCCGAGCGCTTGGCGCGCCGCTGGTTGGGTCACGCACGCTAAGGGCGCTCCCCATAAAAAAACATCCCGGCGATGTGCTTATCGCCGGGACGCTGTGGGAGCGATGACTACTCGTTAATGCTTAGAAGAAACCTAGCGGGTTAATGTCGTAGCTGACCAGCAGGTTTTTGGTTTGCTGATAGTGCTCAAGCGCCATCTTATGGGTTTCGCGGCCCACACCGGATTTCTTGTAGCCACCGAAGGCTGCGTGGGCGGGGTACTGGTGATAGCAATTGGTCCAGACGCGACCTGCTTGAATGCCACGCCCCATGCGGAAGGCCACGTTAATATCGCGGCTCCACACGCCCGCGCCCAAGCCAAACTCGGTGTCGTTGGCAATCGCCAGCGCTTCTGCTTCGTCTTTAAAGGTAGTTACCGCCACCACTGGGCCAAAGATCTCCTCCTGGAACACGCGCATCTGGTTATTACCTTTCAGCAGCGTAGGCTGAATGTAGTAACCGCTGTTGATGCTGTCATCCAGCGTCTCTTTATTACCGCCGGTCAGGAATTCCGCGCCCTCGTCCCGAGCAATGTCCATGTACGACATGATCTTATCGAACTGCTCTTGGGATGCCTGAGCGCCCACCTGGACGTCGGTATCCAGCGGGTTACCGCGTTTGATGGTCTTGGTGCGCTCGATGACTTTCGCCATGAACTCGTCGTACATGCTCTCTTGAATCAGCGCCCGCGACGGGCAAGTGCACACTTCGCCCTGGTTAAAGAAGGCCAGCACCAGCCCCTCTACCGCTTTGTCGATGAACGTCGGCTCGGCGTTCATAATGTCGGCAAAGTAGATATTGGGGGACTTACCGCCCAGCTCCACCGTGGAGGGAATAATGTTCTCGGCCGCGCACTTCAGAATATGCGAGCCCACCGGCGTCGAGCCGGTAAAGGCAATCTTGGCGATGCGCTTGCTGCTGGCCAGCGCTTGGCCTGCCTCTGCGCCAAAGCCATTAACGATATTGAGTACGCCGGGGGGCAGCAGGTCACCAATCAGCTCTGCTACTTTTAGAATGGACGCTGGGGTTTGTTCGGCAGGCTTCAGCACCACGCAGTTACCCGCCGCTAGTGCTGGGCCTAGTTTCCAAGCCGCCATCAAAATCGGGAAGTTCCACGGAATAATTTGCCCTACCACGCCCAACGGCTCGTGGAAGTGGTACGCCACCGTGTTGGCATCAATATCAGCGGCAGTGCCCTCTTGGGAGCGCAGGCAGCCTGCAAAGTAGCGGAAGTGGTCAACGGCCAGCGGAATATCCGCATTGATGGTTTCACGCACCGCTTTGCCGTTGTCCCACGTTTCGGCCACGGCCAGCATTTCGAGGTTTTGCTCAATGCGATCGGCGATTTTGAGCAGGATGTTACTGCGCTCTTGTACCGAGGTCTTGCCCCACGCCGGAGCGGCTTTATGGGCGGCATCCAGCGCTTTTTCGATATCTTCAGCGCTAGAGCGGGGAATTTCACAGAACACTTTGCCATTAACTGGGCTAATGTTGTCGAAGTATTGGCCGTTCACCGGGGGAACAAACTCACCGCCGATGTAGTTACCATAGCGCTTTTCAAACGAGACAACAGAGCCCGTTTCACCTGGGTTGGCGTAGATCATGGTACTGCTCCTGAGTATTATGATTATTAAAAGGTGCCTACTCAGTGTTGGTCACTCGCGCCATTCTCGATATAGCCCGATGGCAGGACGCACCTTCATCCCTTGGTAGGAGACGCCATGTACTCGCTGTTAGTGGCAGATGACCATCCACTGTTTCGTGATGCGCTACACGCCGTCATTAGTAGTGGATTCACCGACACCCAACTGCTTGAGGCCGACAGCCTGGCGTCGGCCATGGCACACGTTGAGACCATGGAAGGGTTAGACCTGCTGCTGTTGGATTTAAGCCTACCTGATGCCGACGGGTTAGAGGGCCTGAAAACCCTGCGCGAGACGTTCCCTTGGCTGCCGGTGGCCATCGTCTCGGCCCACCAGGAGCGCCAGCTCGTGCTTGATGCCATTACTCTGGGGGCCGTAGGCTATATCCCGAAATCCACTCCTAGAGAGCAGCTTCTCGCCGCGCTACAGCAAATTCTCCAGGGCCAACTCTACCTGCCCGCCGATATCATGCGACGCCCTCCTCCCCGGGCAATACCTGCGGCAGCAGGCGAAGATTCGGAGGATAAACCGAGCCGCCTGCCCCGGCTCACCGACAAACAGCTAGACGTGTTGGGCTGTATGAGCCAGGGAATGTCCAACAAGCAGATTGCCCGAGAACTGGACATTGCTGAAACCACGGTAAAGACCCATGTATCGGCTATTTTGCGAAAACTGGGCGCTACCAGCCGGGTACACGCCATTGTGATGGCCGGAGAGGAGGATTTAAACGGCTATATCGCCAAGCGAATGGCGCGTTAACGGCCCTCTAACAGCGTACCTAACAGCATCTTCAAACGCAGTGGTTTAAGCGGCTTTAGTAGGCAGTGCATTCCTGCCTCCCGGGTAGCCCGCTTTACCGAAGCTTCATGGTTGGCGGTAATCACCACTGCGGCTAACCCAGGATAGCGGCGACGCAGCCGGGCAGCTAAGTCGATGCCGTTCTCGCGGTGCTCCCCTAAATGGTAATCCACCAGCAGCACCGCCGGGCGTTCGCCGTCGCTAGCGGCTTCCAGCGCGCTCACCGTCGCCGCTGCCCGTACCCGACACCCCCAACTGCCCAGCAGCGCCTGCATCCCTTCGGTAATGGCGGGGTCATCATCCACCACCCACACCACACAGCCCTGCAGCGGGTCATCGCCCCACTGCGCTGATGACACCGGGCTGGATCCGCCTTCTAACGCGCCGCAAGAGGCTGCGTAGGGCACCAAAATAGAGAACAGCGAGCCATGACCTAGCCGTGATGCCAGTGTGACGGAGTGATCCAACATGGTAC
Organism: Halomonas sp. 707B3; assembly: GCF_024158645.1. Lineage (NCBI taxonomy): Bacteria > Pseudomonadati > Pseudomonadota > Gammaproteobacteria > Oceanospirillales > Halomonadaceae > Halomonas > Halomonas sp. 707B3. The sequence goes on along the minus strand of NZ_JAMZBE010000165.1, from coordinate 2,992 downwards.
TAATACGATCGACAATGGCTAGGCCTAGCCCCAGGCCGCGACTGTGGTTGGCCTGTGGCTGGCTGGCGCGACGAAACTCCAGAAAAATGGCTTTGCGCTGGGGCTCTGGAATACCGGGGCCAGTATCACCCACCATAATCTCCAGGCCATCGGCCCGGCGGCGGCAGCCTAACAGCAGGTGGCCGTGCTCGGTGTAGCGCACCGCATTGCTAAGGAAATTACGCACCACCCGCGCCAGCAGCGCTAAATCGGACTCCACCCACACCCGCGAAGGTACATAGTGAAGGGTAAGACCACGCACCCCCGCCACTTGGCGATACTCCTCCGCCAGCGCATCCAGCAGCGTACTTACGGCAAAGGGCGCTTTATCGGCATGAAGCACTCCGGCATCTAAGCGGGAGATATCCACCAGCGTCCCAAGCAAGCCCTCGACATCTTTCAGCGAGCGCCCGATATGGCCGACAAGCGCCTGGGTGGGCTCAGGTAGTGCATGGGTTTCCAGGGCGCTGGCAAACAGCCGTGCCGCATTGAGCGGTTGTAGAAGGTCATGGCTAACGGCGGCCAAAAACTTGGTTTTAGAGACGTTAGCCGCGTGGGCTTCAGCGTTGGCTGCCAGCAAACGAGCGTTGACCTGGCTTAGCTCGTCCAACGTGCGGTGCAGCGCATCGGTGCGCTCACGCACCTGTTCGGCAAGCAGCACCGAGCGCTCAAAGGCCGCATAGGGCGCGCCATTAGGGCTACCGCCGGATTCCACTCGCTCCATTAACGCCGCACACACTTTGCGTAGCCGGTGGTTCTCCTCACGTAGGGTCGCAATATCGTCGCCTTGATGCGAATCAGGGAGTTGGAAGAGCGCCAAAGGCCACCCCCGTAAACGTCTGGTTCACATGCATGCCGTGGTGCTGCTCGCCGTAGGTATTAAATCCCACGACACGGGCTTGGCGCAGCAGCGTCGATGCCTGGTCAAGTTGCCCCAACGACTCCAGCGCCATCCGTCGCAAAAAGCAGTCGCAGCCAATAATCGCAGCGGGCTCGCCTAAGCGGGCTTCCACTCGCTGCAGCATGTGGGCTAAATCGGTGAGCAGCGGCGTGGGCTGCATGGCAGTCAGCACAATGCCGTTTTCCACCGCGCAGTAGAAGCTTAGGCTGCCATCATCATTGACCCGTTGAATCGAGCGAATATAGTGCTGGCCGCCCAGGTGTACCGCCAGCGGGTGCTGGGCAAAAATGGGAGGCGCAAGTGCCTCAACCGAACAGCCCACCAGCGCGGCATACAGTTCGGCCGCGGGGACACCGTTAAGCTCCAGCACGCGGCGGCGCTCACGATCCGCAGCGGTGACCACCAACTTGTGCTCAAGTGGCTCAAGGTGGTGGGTGGAGAATACTTCAAACGGTAGCCGAGTATTCATCATGACCACCACCGCCGCACGGGTATGGAAGCGTCCGTTAGCGTATACATGGGTATGGGTTAAGTGGTTATCGTCCCCTGCGGAACCGCCAAAGCTTGGAATGCGCCCCAAGGCCGCATCCAGCGTTGCCAGCACTTGCTCTTCACGACTGGATAGCCCATCCAGCAGCGTCAGGGCAAAGCTGTGTTCGTTGACCGGCGCAACGGCTTGGCGGCGGCAACGCTCTAACAGCTTATCCACCAAGGGCTGCGCGGTGGGGAGGTCAAAGTACTCCAAGTCATCAATCAATGCGGTTTCTATCGCAAAAAAGCGCTGGTCAAAGCAGATCGCCACCACCGAGCCGCGGTCATAGCCATCCGGCGTTAGCTCGCCTGCGGTGGTGCAACCACTAATAGGCAGTTCGCCAAAGGCGCTGCTTAGCGCCTGGGCAAGCGCGGCCAGCGGATACTCTGCGCTACAGAAAAACAGCACAAAGCCTGCATACTCATGGTAGAGCGACGCCGCCAACTCGTTGGCGGCTATATAGGGGTCAGAAGCCCGGCTTGCAGCGGTTATCAGGCCACTGTTAGTTAAGCTGATGCTCACGATGCCATTGCTCCAACGCAGCGTGGGTGCGTGCCGCACAGTGGTGCAGCGCGCTAAAGGCCTCTTCAATCTGAGCGCTTGAGGCCTCTGGCTGCCCTGCTAGTTGCTCTAAGTGCTTTGACTGAGCGGCCAACTGCTCGGCACCTATGCTTAAAGATTCGCCTCGCAACTGATGAGCAAGGCGCTCCATCTGAGGTAGCTGCTCACTCGCTATTTCTGTATTAGAAGCGAAGCAATCAACCAACTGGCCAATATAATCATGCACTTGCTGATGATAAAGCATTACCAGTTGTTTAACGCTGTCAGCCCCTATCGAGCTGGTTAACGTCGCAAGCGTCGCTTCATTGAGCAGCACATCGTTACCTGATTCGGCGGCGATAGGCGTTGACGGCGTCTGCGCAGGCGTCAGTTGAAGCGCCAGTACATTGCTTAGCGCCAGCAGCGAGAGCGGCTTGGTAATATAGTCATTCATACCTGCCGCCAGACACCGCTTGCGGTCGTCTTCGGCGCCACCAGCCGTCATCGCCACAATCGGTACATCGCTGCACCAACCGCCCTGGGCACGCAGTTGCTGGGTCACCGTTATTCCGTCAATATCGGGCAGTTGAATATCCATAAAAATCAGGTGTACTTGCTGGCGCTTAGCCATCGCGAGCGCATCGTAGCCATTTTCAGCGCACACTACGTCACACCCTAATCGTGAAAGCAGGCCTAGCGCCACTTTACGGTTTACCGCGTTATCCTCCACCAACAGCAGCGAAGTACCGTTAAAGTCTTGAGTAGGCTCTGCAGGTTGCGATGTACTAACGGGGCTAGCCTCCACTAGCGGCAGCTCGCACCAGAACGTGCTGCCCTCGCCGGGTGTGCTAATGACGCCTAATCTTCCCCGCATCGCGTCGCTCAGCCGCTTGCAGATAGCCAACCCTAGGCCGGTGCCGCCATAACGGCGGGCAACGCTCTCATCCGCCTGCTGAAAAGGCTCGAACAGCGTCTCTTGC
>NZ_JAMZBE010000164.1:0-7033 GCF_024158645.1 Halomonas sp. 707B3 | reverse complement strand
CGTCACGGCGGTGGTGTCCACCGCCGGTGGCGATGCCTTTATTGGCGGCCCGCTCGCGGAGCTTTCAAGCTACGGCATCAGCGAGAGCTGGCACCAGGACAGCGCGTTTCTCACCCGCGCAGTGGACATTGCCTGCCGCTGCGGCGCCCACGCGGTCACCCGCCCCGGCGCGTATGCCGCACTGCCCACCCACGCTGATATTGAAGCCCTGCGCAGTTCGGCAGGCTAGCACTCAGCGTCGTCGAGTTCGCTACTCGACGACGCTCTGGGTAACCCCTTCCGCCACATCCACCCGCCCACTGACGACTTCCAGCATAACCGGTTGACGGCGATGATCGACAAAGCTCACCTGGGTGATGCTGCGCTGCTCGGTGGCTCCTTCGATCAACATTTCCAGCGTGCCATGATCGCACCACCACCTCACCGTCACCGTTAACCCATCGACGCTTCCCGCCGCGTGATCGCAGGCAAAGTGCTCATCAAAGGCGGCCTGACCGTTACTCCCTTGACGCTCATAGTGTAGCGACGTTGTTGATTCACCTGCGGTCAGCCATAGCCGCTGCTGATAGCCCTGCTGCAGCGATAGCGCCAGTCTTGTGCCTGCTTTAAGCACCAGCGTCAGCTGGCCGTAAACCGCCGCGCCCTTTGGCAAAGCAATGCAGTGCTCCCCTGCCGTTTGAAGCGAGCGAGGCGATATGTGGCTTAGGGCGCTGAGCGCTTGAGCTGCTTCGCGAGCAAAACGCTGATGTAACCGCACCCCACAATAAGTCGCGCGCAAGGTAAGTTCTCGGGGCAGGCTCATGGTGCCTCGCCAGCCCGTTTCGGGGGCATGATTGGCGTACTGCCAGTTGTTCAACCACGCCAGCGCAAGCTGCCGACCAGGCGTGTTAGACCAACTCTGCACCGCGTAAAAATCCCGCCCTTCGTCCATCATCAGCACGGCGTCAGAAGCGTTGTCATTGGTGAAACGCTGGCCGTCAAACTCGCCGATAAAGTACTGGGTAAACGAGCCAAACGGGTTATCCGGCGTGGCGCCAATCCCCACCACCAGCACCCAGCGCGTGGCGGGCTCATCCGGCCCAGCGCCGTCCACCGGCAGCTCAAACAGATCCGGACACTCCCAGGGGTGCTGAGTATGCGCGCCCTCGCCTTCGCCAAAGGCGCTGGCAAACTGCCACTCCAGCAGGTTGTGGGAGGTATAGAAGTGAATCTCCTGCCCACAGGCCAGCGCCATCACCCAGCGCTGGCTAGGGCCATGCCAAACCACTTTAGGGTCGCGGAAATCTTTAAATCCAGGCGGTGGCAGAACCGGACTCCCCTCGTAGCGCTGCCAGGTACGGCCCTTATCGCGGCTATACGCCAAGCACTGGGACTGCTGGTAATCTTCTGGGTCATCTGAGAGCACCCGGTGGCAGGTGTAAAACGCCAGCAGCCCCGGCTGGCCGTCAAACAGCCCCGTGACATCGTGCTCATCCACCACGGCGCTACCCGAAAAGCAGGCACCCTCTTCATTGGGTGCCAGCGCAATGGGTAAATGCTGCCAGTGGCACAGGTCACGGCTTACCGCATGTCCCCAGTGCATTGGCCCCCAAACGGTGCTGAACGGGTGAAACTGATAAAACAGATGGTACTCTCCATCGAAAAACACCAGCCCATTGGGGTCGTTCATCCACCCCATCGGCGGCGCAAAATGCACCGCCGGGCGCTGGGGCTCAAAATCCACTAACGTCATGCTTAAACCTTAACTTAATCGTTTAAGTTAGCGTATCACGACTGCTTATGTTCTGAACCATCCCCTTTAGGTGTAGACACAAAAAAGCCCGAGCATGGCGACATGCTCGGGCAAACGTCTTGCTCACACGACCCGACATCAGTGAGGCAAGTAACGAGAGTGCTCGGTACGGTGTTACCTATTAATATTAATGGTGGAAACGCTCTGCGGCTTGGCGGGCCAGTTCACGGATGCCATCCCAATCTTCGGCATCGACCATCGCTTTCGGCGTCAGCCAAGAGCCGCCTACACACATTACGTTCGGCAACGAGAGGTAGGATTCGGCGTTGTCGACCGTGATACCGCCCGTGGGGCAGAAGCGCGCTTCGGGGATCGGTGCGCCGAATGCTTTGATCGCTTTAGCACCGCCGCTGGATTCTGCGGGGAAGAACTTGAAGCGGCGGTAGCCGTACTGCCAGCCGGTCATCAGCTCAGAAATGGTAGAAACGCCCGGCAGCATCGGTACGGGGCTCTCTACGCCGTAGCGGTAAAGCGCCTCGGTGGCACCTGGCGTAACGACGAAATCAGCGCCGACTTGCTCGGCTTGGCGGTACTGGGCAGGCGTGAGTACGGTACCGACCCCAATGCTGGCGCCCGGCAGCGCCTCTTTCATGCGCTTGATGGCTTCCAGGGCACAGTCGGTGCGCAGGGTAATTTCCAGCACGGTGAGGCCACCCTCAACCAAGGCGCGACCCAGCGGTACGGCGTCTTCCAGGCGCTCGATGGTGATCACCGGGATCACTTCGGCTTTCAGGCAGATGCTGTCTAGCTCGGCGGTGCGCGTTGAGGGTAGCTGTTTATCGATGGTCATCAGTGAGTCTCCAAGCAAATTGTTATTGGCGAAAGTGTAGCGTTAGGGCGCCCAGTAGATCGCCAGCGGGCAAGATAAGAAGGCGCGGATGGGCAGTGTACGAACATCGTCACCACTCATGGCATTCGCCAATACGGCACGCTTATCGTCGCCGGTAATATGTAGAATGTGGCGCTTTGCCTGATGCAGGCGGTCCGCCGAGAAGGTAATGCGCGGCTGCGGCTGGCTGGGAGTACGCACGGCCACTAGCGGCTCATCGGTAGAAAGCGCTAGGCCCAGCTCTTGGCTATCGGGGAACAGCGAAGCCGTGTGGCCATCGCCGCCCATGCCTAAAATCACCACGCTCGCTGGCCAAGCAAGCCCGGCGGTGGCTTCTGCTACCGCTGCCACGCCCTCTTCCGGCGTACCGGCGTCAGAGGTTAGCGGCACAAACGTAGCCGCGGCGGCGGGACCCTGCAGCAGGTTCTCGCGCACCAGCTTGGCGTTGCTGTCGCTGCTTTGCTCATCTACCCAGCGCTCGTCGGCCAGGGTGATATCGACCCGCGCCCACTCCAGCGGCTTTTGCGCCAGCGCCTTGAAAAACGGCACGGGCGTGGAGCCACCGGAGACCACCAGCAGCGCACGTGATTGGTTGGCAAGGTCATCGGCTAGCGCCTGATAGACGGCTTCCGCTAGCTGCTCGGCTAGCGCTTGACGTGCTTCGCTCATGTTAATAATCCTCGTACCAGCTGCGGCCATCCTGGGTAATCATGGCAATAGAGGCGACCGGCCCCCAAGAGCCCGCCGGATAACGGCGCGGCGGGGTTTCGCGTGTTTTCCAGCCGCTGATCAACTGGTCGCACCAGCGCCACGCGTGCTCCACTTCATCCCGGCGCACAAACAAGTACTGCTGGCCTTTCATGACTTCTAGCAGCAGACGCTCGTAAGCATCGGGAATACGCGATTTCGGGAAGGCGCTGTTGAAATCCAGGTGCAGAGGGCCAGGGCGCAGGCGCATGCCTTTATCAAGGCCGCTATCCTTGGTGAGTACCTGAAGGGCAATGCCCTCTTCCGGCTGCAGGCGAATAATCAGCTTGTTGGAGGCAATGCCACGCTGGTCCGGGTCGAAGATGTAGTGCGGCTGCTGACGGAAGTGAATGACAATTTGCGACAGTTTTTCCGGCATCCGTTTACCGGTACGCAGGTAGAACGGCACGCCTGCCCAGCGCCAGTTAGCCACTTCGGTTTTCATGGCTACAAAGGTTTCGGTCTGGCTTTGAGTGTTGGCGCCCTCTTCTTCCAGGTAGCCCGGCACTGCTTGGCCATCGCTGGTGCCAGCAATGTATTGGCCGCGCACTACGTCGCGCCCCAGCGCTTCACCGGTGAAGGGTTTCAGCGCTTTAAGCACTTTTACCTTCTCATCGCGGATGGCATCGGCATCCAGGTTGGAGGGCGGGTCCATGGCGATCAAGCACAGCAGTTGCAGCAGGTGGTTCTGCACCATATCCCGCAGCTGACCTGCATCATCAAAGTAGCCCCAGCGGCCTTCAATACCGACTTTTTCGGCGACGGTAATCTCTACGTGAGAGATATGGTTCTGGTTCCACTGGGTGCCGAACAGCGGGTTAGCGAAGCGCAGGGCGATCAGGTTTTGAACCGTCTCTTTACCCAGGTAGTGGTCAATACGATAGATGCGCGACTCGGGGAACACGGCACCAATCGCGTCGTTGATCTCCTCAGAAGAGGCTAGGTCATAGCCAATCGGCTTTTCTACTACGACGCGGGTATCGTCATCTAGACTGTTGCTCGCCTGCAAATTGCGGCAAATGTCGCCATAGATGCGTGCCGCGACGGATAGATACACCACCATGGGCTGCTTGGAGCCTTCGCGCCACTGGCGAATGGCGTCATAGCCCTCTGCGGTGGCGAAGTCGAGCTTGAGATACTCTAAGCGGTTCAGGAACCGCTCCAGGCTCTCTTTATCCTGCTCGTCTTTTTTCAGGCGCTTTTGCAGCGCACCGCTGACCAGTTGACGAAACGCGGCAGTGTCGTGCTCCTGACGCGCCAGCCCCATGATCCGCGTGCTTTCGGGCATCAAGCCTTCGCGGTCAAGATGATACAGCGCAGGAAACAGCTTGCGCATGGCAAGGTCGCCAAGCGCCCCAAAAAGCGCTAAATCAATAGCGTGATTCGGATCGCCCAGCGGGGCATGTGACTGGCTCATCTCAGCTCCTATTTATAATTAGGCTATCTAATGTAGTTAGATTACCTAAAATCTATCTGATGTGAGGCATTATACGCAATAATTCGTGTAATTTTACTACAAAATATTGTCGCCTGCTGCCCTTTCCGGTGGGTTTTACAACGACGATGTCGCGCCCTGACCGCCTACGCTTCTACCTTTACTCTACGCCCCTCGGATACGCCACCCCTCCTCCCCCCAAGGAGGAGGTGGCTTTGTGCGTAATTAGCGACGCTGACCGTGAACAAAGCGCGTCATGTGAGAACGCGCACGACAACAACAACGTCACAACGAGGTATGCACATCATGGCAATGGTTCGTCCATTTTTCACGCCGCTGCTCGCCGCTACGCTAGCAGCCACCGCCACACTCCCCGCCTTCGCCTTTGAGGATGACCGTTTAACCATTTGGATGGGCGACAATAAAGGCCAGGAAGGCATCCGCGCGGTCGCCGACCAGTTCCTAGAAGATACCGGCATCGAAGTGGAAGTCGTGTTTCCCGACAACCTGACCGACCGCTTCCAGCAGGCGGCAGGCAGCGGCCAAGGGCCGGATATCGTGATTTGGGCCCACGACCGCATGGGTGAATGGGCACAGAGCGGCCTGCTCAAACCGATCGCTCCCAGCGACAGTTTCCGCGAAGCGTTCTACGACTTCACCTGGGAGGCCGCGCTGTGGAATGGCGACACCTACGGCTACCCGATTTCGGTGGAATCCCTTGGGCTGATTTACAACAAAGCGCTGGTGGAAACGCCGCCCGAGAGCTTTGCCGAACTGATGGAGCTGGACGCCACGCTGGCTCAAGAAGGCAAGAAAGCCATCCTGTTCGATTACAGCGAACCCTACTACGGCTGGACACTGCTAGCGGCCAACGGCGGCTACCCGTTCAAACAGACCGACAGCGGCTACGACGTCAGCGATATCGGCGTCAACAATGAAGGCGCATTGCAAGGCGCAGAGCTACTGGTTGAGCTGATCGAAAGCGATGTACTGCCCCGCGGCACCGACTACAACCTGATGGATACCCGCTTCAACCAAGGCGAAGTAGCCACCATGATCAGCGGCCCCTGGGCATGGCCTAACCTGGAGCGCAGCGGCATTGATTACGGCGTGGCGCTGCTACCTAAAGTAGGCGATGAGCGGGCAAAGCCGATGTTTGGCGTGATGACCGCCATGATCAACTCCGCCACGCCCAACGACTTTTTAGCCATTGAGTTTTTAGAGAACTACCTGCTCAGCGAAGAGGGGATGCGCACCTTCAACAGCGACGGTTCGCTAGGCGCGGTGGCCCATATTGATTACCAAACCGAGCTGGCGGACAACCCCAACATTGCCGCCACGCTGGAAAACGCCGAAGTAGGCATGCCGATGCCTAATATTCCTGAAATGGGAGCCTTCTGGGCCGCCATGGAGCCCGCGCTGCAGAACATTGGCAGCGGTCGCCAATCCCCCCAAGAAGCGTTGGATGCCGCTGCACGGCGCATGCGTCAGTAGCCTCTATCTTTCCCCTCCCTGCCCAGCGGCATTAGCGGCTGGGCAGCTTTCAGGAAGCCATCATGTATACCACCAACGCGTCTCGTGGCCTTCCCCGCCATCGCTCTCGCCATCTTACTGAACGCTACACCCGCTGGGCCATGCGTGGCGTGATTGCTGTTTTGGTGATTGCGCTACTCTGGTTAGTCTTGGCCTTCCATTTGAACGGCCAGTGGATGTTTGCCCTGCTGTTTTTAGTGTTAGGCGGCTCGCTGGGCGTGGTGTTCACCAAACGCACGCTGATGAGCCACCGCTATATTTTCCCCGCAGTGGCAGGCCTCGGGGTCTTTGTTATTTTCCCGCTGATTTACACTTTCGGGATCAGCTTTAGTAATTACAGCTCTACCAACCTGCTTTCAGAAGAGCGGGTGCGTGGCCAGCTCATGAGCCAAACCTATCAAGCGGAAGGCAACGCTTTTGACCTAACGCTCTACCCCGAAGGCGAGCTGGTAAGGCTCTATTTGGAAAGCCCTCAGGGCCAGCGGTTTGTGTCGTCTCCGCTCAATTTTGCCAATCAGGAAAATCGCCAGATTGGCGTTCAGGCAGCCGATGCCCCGCCCGCACAGGAAGCGCTGGGCATGCGTGACATTATTCAAGCACGGGATGCCCTGCAAGGTTTGCGGCTGGTCACTCCAGACGGCAGCGAACTGCGTATGGCGGGCTTGCGCCAGTTTGCGCCCATGGTCAACCGCTATGA
>NZ_JAMZBE010000163.1:0-7120 GCF_024158645.1 Halomonas sp. 707B3 | reverse complement strand
CAGTTCGGTAGTGGCGTAAGGCTGCTCGGCCCCATTCAGGAACGCTAGACGATCGGTAATCGCCGTCGACGCAGATTCCGCGACACTCTGGCCACGCGCATCGGCATAGACGCGATTAACGACCGGCTCCGCCGTGGCTTCTGCGGTAATGCGCGACATACCCCACGCCCACGTCGCGTAGGGGATACCGCCATTAAGAAGAACGCCGTTAAGCGGAGCCGTCATCACTTAGCCCTTAGCGTAGGATGACTTGCAGGCCACCAATGTCGATCGAGAGAACGTCATTGATTTCCAGGGTCTTACCCACGGTAAACTCGCCGTGATACAGCATGTTGCCGGTGGTTTGGGCATCGAACAGCGCGTAGTGCGTGATCGTCACGGAACCATCGGCAATCGGTGGGAACTGAATCACCTTAGCGTTGGATACGGCCATGCCCTCACCGGATACCGTGGGGGAAGTCCAGCCAGAGCTAATGGCCCCACCCTTCGCCATATCCTGGCGGACGTAGGCAGAGTCCATTAGCTCACTGCCGGTCACAGCGTCCGTCGGGTTAGACGTGAACAGTGCCAAGTAGATCGTGGCCGGTGTCGATAGCGCCTGACCGCGAAGCGTGTGGTTGAGTACACCCGCTTCGAGATAGTCGGAAAAAGCTGCCATTGTGTTGCCTCGCGAGAATTATATAAGCAGTGCGTATATTGTACGACATAAAGCCCCGCTGCGACAGCAACGGGGGTGTTTGTCAAGGCACTATTTTGTTCCACACTCCTGGGAACTGGTTGGCGATCGGGAGCATCTGCCGCGTCTTATCTAGCGCCTTCTCCCCAAAGCTCGCATCAGCACCCCAGTCGAGTAGCATTTCCATCTTGGCGAACACCGGCGACACCGAGCCAAGCGGCGAGTAGCCCCAATCCGACTGCTGCCGTGCCGATAGCACCATTTCAAGCGGGCCGAAACCACCGGCGCGGCTGAATAGGTACTGGCTGTAGCCCGCCACGCCGCCGTAGTCGTCAATGTCCTTGCCCTGGCGACCAGACGTTAACGGGCGCATCCACTCACGAATCTCGGTGCCCAACATGGCTAACGGAATCGTCGCTATGGCAAACGCCATAAAGGGTGCCGCCACCATGAACGCTTTTTGCTCAGCCCGAAGCCCTTGGCCACGTACCCATTGCCGCTTCGCCTGCCGCCACATGCCCATCAAGATGCCTTCGCCGTAGGCGTACATATAGCGTTTGATCATCCAGAACGCTTTGAGGTACGGGTTGTTGAACCAGCCAGGGTTTTGGAACTTGCTGGGGTACGAACTGCCCTCGTACATGAACTGCGTCAGCGCGGCCTGTACTTTTTCAGCGGTGGCGTTAGTTGCGCTGTCCGCGTCGGCTGACCACACAGGGCGACCGGCCTGATCCCAAGCCCGAACGTCATCCGGTGTCACGCCAAGTTGGGCAAGCGCCTGGGTGTCACCCACTTCGGCGCTGTTGATTAGATAGCGGATGCCGAAAGAAATACCCATCGCACGGGAAACATCAGTGATCACTTTCTGGCCGTTGTACTTGAAGAACGCCGTGCCGATCTTGTTCAGCGTCGATGACTCGTAGCTGTCACCCATCGACTGCCACATGATGCGTTCGGCACCGTCGCTCAACACGTTGCCTGCGGCCTTGGCAAACCGACGCGCTTCCCCGAACCCGCGGATACCTTCGAGTAACCCTACCCGCCCGTGTGCGCGGACAGCAGGCAGGCCGATTTCGGGGATAGAGGCGATACCGGAGAACGCCAACACCGTCCAGCTTACCCACGCCGTGACCCAATCGTTAACGTTGCGTAACCCACGCGGCATCCGGCTGGTCTTACGCCCCATGACCCCATCCAACATATCGCGGATGTCGGCCACCGCCTCGGTGCCGTGTTGCGCGGCCACTTCTTCCATCAGTAGGTGGAACTCACCGTTGGGGTCAAAGTAGCGACCATCACGAGCCAGCCCCAATTCGTTAACCAGTGTGTTGTTGGGGTCATCACGCCCAATCAACTTGCGGTTTTCGGCCATGTGGTCAGACACTTGGCGCGTGTAGCCACCGAAGTTAGCCTCCCACGCCGTGCGTTTAGCCAAGCCGTCGATGAAGTGATAGAACACCGCCTCGGATGGCTCGGCAAGGAACCCAGCTTCCCGTAGTCGCGCCGTACCAAGCACATCGACCATGTGGCGGGTGGTATCGTGGTAGGACACCGGCAACCCAGGTGCAATCGCGAACTCGCTCTGGCCGTGGTTATCCAGCAACAGGTTAAGGCGCTCGCTTAGCTCTTTCTCGCTCGCTTGGGGGTACGCCTCGCGCATCAACGCGCTAAACGCCTGCCGGTCTTTGTCCACCGCAAAGTGATCCATGGCAACCGGAGGGCGATTGCCGTCAAGGATGGTTGAGCGGAAGCCGTTCTGGCGTGCATTCGACGTGATGGCCTTTACCGCACGGGCTAGCGCCGCCGCGCCCTTTTTGTGAGTGCGACCCATCTCAAAGTCGCGGAACGCCTCGCGCAGTGCGGCTTCTTTCTCCTTGCCCTTGAACGCGCCTTTGATGCCAGCGGCTTTGTACACTTCCTCGAACGTGCGCTCCATCTGACCTGTCCAGCGGTCACGAGCGCTATTGGTCATCTGCTGCCACCCTTGGATACCTTTGGACGACATATCAGTGGCGCTGCGCGGGAAAAGACGCTTGGCAAGCTCCATGTTGTAGCTTTCGATGCGCCCAATAACCGTGCGTACCAATCGACCACCGGCCTCTGCTACGGTGCCAGGGGCCGTGTGTTTTTTGGCAAACGCCTTCATGCGTATGTTAAGCGCCTGGGCCTGCTGCACATCGGCCTGGGTCGGGCCATCGTAGTTTTCGATGGTGAAGTCAGCCGTGCGCTCTAACAAGCGGGATTTCAAAGCGCGTTTTTTAGCGGCCTCAACACGCTGCTCTATTTGCTTCCTAGACCTCGAAACCTCCGCACGAGCGTTCATCAATTCGTTACGTGTGGCTGTACCTTTTTTGTAGCCCGCTTCGATGTCAGCTAACTGTGCCTGTAAATCAGCCCACTCTGCGCGGTTATCGGATCGGAATTTTGAATAACGCGCATTGATCTCGGCGCGAGTGAGTAAACCTCTCGACGCGGCGATCTGCCCTTCGCGAATAGCGTTGGCAAACTGAGCAAAGCTGCGAGTGCGGGTAAAGCGCGGTAGTAGGTGCTGGATGCGTGACCATAGCCCTCGCATTAGTTCCGCCAATCGTGTGAACGGCGTCACCTGCCCATTAGTCGCCATACCTAACGCACGGGTGATCATTTCGTTAGCCGCTTGGTCGGCAAACCACTCCTTGAACAACGATGGGTCGGCCATCGGGTCAAGCTCGGTCTGGCTAGTGAATGCCGCGTACAGCGCCTCGCGGTGAGTACGATTCGATGCTAGCGAAGTAGCATAGTCGTCAAACACCATGTGGCCGAGTTCATGGCCCAACTGGTGGTACCAACGAATGTTGGCAGCGCGGCCACGTTTAGGCATCGGCGGCAGCGACACCAGTACGAAGTCACCCATCGGCATATAAAGCGCGTGCTTGCCCGCCTGCGCGCGCTTTAACTCTGCAACGGCTGTCTTGCGCTGCTTCTCGTCGAGTAGACGGTGTTTCTGGATATGCTGGCTAATCTGATCGGCACTTTCACCTACGGTAATCATCACGGGGCGACCCGTAGAGCGGAAGTCATTCACGGCCTGAGCGACAAATGATTCGACGGCGGTAGGGTCGGCGGAACCAATAACACGGAAGCCGCTTTCACCAAACGCCGCATTCAATATATCGGCACGAGGTGTCTCAGGTAGCGGTGTGCCCACCGACTGTACCCGTTTACGAGCCTGATGCTTCTGGAACGCCTCTTTGTGGGCGGGTGATGCAAACCCTCGCGTATTCTGGAAAACGTAGGTAGCGTCGCCATCCACCCAGGTTTTGCGCAAAGACGCCTGCTTGCTATATAGCTCCTCCAGCAGCATGGTGTGGTCTTTCTGCGCAACAATGCGCTCGACCTTGCCGCCAACCGCTTTGTAGTTTTCAACCTGCTGACGCAGCGCACGAGCGCGGGCACGGTTAGGGATCACTACGGTGCGGAGGATTTCTAACGGGTCAACCTCGGCAACGCCAGGATCAGCCTCGTCGCTAGATAACGGGCCATCGTCCGATGTCGGCATCTCCGCCATCGCCATCTCGCCCGCCTCGTTGATGTACGCCTGCTGGGGTCGACCTTCCGCATCGAAGTCGCCACGTACCGGCTCGTTGAATTTACCGTAAGGGATATACTCAGGGCCGGTTTCGTCACCAATGCGGGGGCGGCTGTTGGTAGTAGCCTCCTGGCCGCTAGTACCAAACGCCACTTCGACCAGCTTCTCGGCTTCTGCATAAGCATCGTCATACTGGTAGCCTTCGGCCATCAGTTGTGACGCCATGATATCGACACCAATATCCTTGTCCGACGCCACACGTCCGATCTCGCCAAGACGGTTGTTGATCGCCTTGGCGCGAGCGATGCCTGCACTGTAACGATCCGCTAATACACGGAACGAAGTCGCCCCACCCAAGTCCTGGTCAATATCGACACCGAGGGGGTTACCCTTGTGTGACCAGCCGCGTAGGCCCATACGTTCGGCCTCCGTCTTATTTAACGTGTAGCGACCGGCAATACTCTTACGGCGGTCAATCTCCGACAGATCAACCGTGGTCGAAACAGTATCTAGCTCCTTACCTTCTAAAAGCAGCCCAAGCGTGCGTTCGGCAGACTCGACCTTTGTGTTGAGGTCTTGGAGCGATTGCTTGGCACGGTTAACCGTATCAAGGTGCGCTTCGTACTTGCCGCGAAGCATATCCAGTTCGGCTTCACGGGCTTTGGCAGCGGCGGATGAAACCGGCGCGTTTTCCAGTTCTTGAAGCTCACGGTAGGCAAGCTCCGATTGCTCCGTGGCCATCTGGATAGGGTTAGTATGCTCGGCGCTGCTAGGCTCTGTGTACTCACGGCGCTGGGCCTTGAGCTTATCCAGATGCTTCTGCATATCAGCAGCCAGCGTTTGTTTGTCGCGCACGTTGAATGCGCGTAGCTGTTGGGTAGTCTCATCCAGGCCCGCGACCCGATCGCCTGTGTCCCCAGGCATACTGTTTATGTTGCGGATCACGTCGCCGATATCCAACAACGTCGCGGCACGGACATCGGGGGCGACGTTATCTAACCCGTTGGCAATGCGCCCGACCAACTGCGTCAGTGCTTTTCGCAGCGCTGACTGCTGCTCGTTGAGCGCTTCAAGTTCGTTACCAAGCCGCGCCGCCTCTTGGGTATCGCCGAGCGCCTGCATATCGGCCTGCAACGCCTCGCCATAGGTCACAGTGGCGTTGCTACCCTCAAAGATCACCGTGTCGTCGTTGATGAAGTAGTCAGAACGTAGTGACTGGACGAACGATGGTCGCTCTCCCCCAGGCAATAAAGCAGAGGACTCTGGGCCGTTAATCATCCGCTGGAGGTTGGCTTTCAGGTTAAGTAGCGCGGTACGCGCATCCGCCGCTGCCGGTAAACCGGACTGGCCATACTCCGCAAGCGCGATGGCGTCGAACGCGTGATACTGCTCAACCCCCAACACGGTGCGAACCTCCAACGATGTTAGGTTGCGTCCTTTCAAGCGACGTGTGCGCTCAGTGGACTTTACCCGCTGGCGATCTTCGGGGCTGGTACCGGCAAGGTTCGGTTCACGGACAGGTTTGTAGGCACCGGACTCGTTACGTACAAAACGAGCGCCTTCCAAATGCTGGCCGAAAAACAGGCTGTCGGACGCTTCCTGCTCCCCGCGCTCCTGTACCCGCGTGTTGGAAACACCCGATGCGCTGGCTGTCTCGAAACGGGCTGGGGCGCTATTGCTCGCAACAAACGCCGCCACATCCTCGGTGATGGGCAGGTTTTCAGCAAACGCACGGGGAGAGTCCAGCGCTAACTGTTGGAAGTTATCAAACGCGGCCTGTTGAGCCTCCTCCGAGGTAGTGCCGTTGTTGGCGAGGATGTTGCGGAAAATCGCCGCGCCGTCGAGTAAACCGGCGTTAATACGGGGCATTTCCACACCAGGGCGCGGGGGCATAAACGTGTCACGCACGACGTTGAACCCTGGGCCGCTGGTCTGTCCGGTCAGGTAAGCGTAAAGCGCAGTCGCACCCGTGGCGCGAATGGCCTCTTTCTTCAACGCCTCGTTGTCGTCAGGAACGCCCAAATCCTCTGCGGTCAAGGAACCATCCGACTCGGCAAATGGGTCAGCGTCCGCAGGCAACGCTTTGTCGCTGTCTACTTGGGGGCGACGCCTTGGAGGCGTAGGTGAGGACGCCGCTTGTGCAATACCCTCGGCATTACGGGCCGTGTACTCAGGCGTTGCAACGTCACTCTCCGTCGCACGGCGTAGAAGCGATGCCATGCGATCTGAGCCACCGAACGAGCGAGTGCCTTCCTCAACGCCATCGGGTGTCGCTACGAAATCATCGTCTTTGGGTAAAGCACGGGGGCGCGGCTGAGCATCCTGGGCAGGAAACGCCTCGGCGACCGTGTTGCGTGACGCGCCCTGGCCGCGCATCTTGGTCTGCTCAACCGCACTACGTAACGCAGCCGTGTCCACGCCTTCCGACTGCTCGGTGGCATAGTTCAGGTTTTTTACGCCAAGTAGCTGGGCTGTTTGGGCCAGCGTAGCGTCATCCATTGCCGTCAGGCGCTTGCGAACTTCGCTCTGGCTGGGTAGCGCGTCGCGGACGGCGTTCTGATAAGCGGCGTTTGTTGGGAAATCGCCACGGCGAAGCTCAGCCACCTCCGGTACCACGGAAGCAAACAGGCTCATATCGCCAGGAACCGGCGACGTTTGGAAAGTGCCTTTCTTATCGGCACGCACGTTATCTTTCCACTGACGGAGCTTCGCTGCGATGCCGGATGTAGCTAGCTGACGCTGTTGCGTGTTGTCACCCTCCCGAAAGCCACTGACCTTTTTGGGAAGGTTCTTGAGTCCCATGGCGCGGGCCACTTGCTCAAGCTGCGACAAGTCCAGGTCGCTAATACGGCGGTCACCGAGCGCGTCCCGCAACG
>NZ_JAMZBE010000162.1:0-7317 GCF_024158645.1 Halomonas sp. 707B3 | reverse complement strand
ACTGGCGCCTGAGGCGCTCACTCTGCAAGACGCCTCCTGGTACGCCGATAACAACATCACACTGACGCTTGGCGACCGCGTGACCTCCATTGACCGCGAACGCCGCCTGCTCATCACGCACCATGGAGACACCTTAAGCTACGACCGATTAGTGATAGCCACTGGCTCGCGCCCCACGCTGCCAGCGGTGCCTGGTATCACGCTTGACGGTGTTCATACGTTTCGTGACCTGGGCGATGCCGACGCCTTAGAAGCTATTGCTCAGCAAGGCGGCAACGCCGTGGTGATTGGCGGCGGCTTACTTGGATTGGAAGCCGCTGAAGGGCTGCGCAAACGGGGCGGTAGCGCGCTCACCGTCAGCGTTTTGCAGCGCAGCGGGCGGTTGATGAACCGCCAGCTAGACACCACCGCCGCCCAATTGCTGGAAGCCACGCTGCGCGAGCGCGGCATCATCATTGAAACCGGCGCATCGCTTGCTGCCTTGGAGGATAACGGCCACGGGCAGGTGCAGTCGGTCACACTGAGCGATGGCCGGAAACTAGCCGCCGACAGCGTGATTGTGGCGGCGGGTATTACCCCCAATGCGGAGCTAGGCCAGCAAAGTGGGCTTATGTACGACCGTGCCATTGTGGTGGATGGGCACCTCACCACCTCTGACGACCACATTTATGCGCTGGGCGAATGCTGCCAGTTCGAGCAGCACACTTACGGGCTAGTGGAGCCAATTTGGCGGCAGGTAGCAGTGCTGGCCGCCGTGCTGTGTGGTGAAACGCCAGCGGCGTATCAAGAAGCCCCCACGGCCACCAAACTCAAGGTCAGCGGTGTCAGCCTGTTTGCCTTTGGCCCCACCGAGGCCGCCGCCAAGCACGAAGAGCTTCGTTACCAAGACCCGGAAACCGGCGACTACTGCCGCCTGCTGCTCCATCAAGGCCGCTTAATTGGCGCGGTGCTGTATGGCGATACCCGCCACGGCCCCTGGTATTTCGAGCAGGCGCTGGCCGCGACCGACTTAACCGCGTGCCGCCACCTGTTGCTGTTTGGCGCAACCGATGCCCAAACAGCGCTCGACAACCATTTCGATAACCCTCTCGACACCTTGTCATCCCCTTTATCTCTCACCCGTGAGGCGGCTTAGCTATGGTGAATCACACAATGTCTACTCCAACCACGTCTTCCAACACGCAAAAGTTAATCATTGTAGGCAACGGCATGGTCGGCCACCATTTTGCCGAGCAGCTCGTGGAAAGCGGCGCGCTGGCGGGGTTTGAGGTGACGATGTTTGGCGAAGAGCGCCACCGTGCCTACGACCGCGTGCACTTATCCGAGTACTTTAGCGGCCGCGATGCGGAGTCACTGGCGCTGTGCGATGGCGATTACTACCACACCCACGGCATTCAACTACGCAGCGGCGAAGCGGTCACCGCGATTGACCGCGAACAGCAGCTGGTGGTGACCGAACAAGGCCACTACGCCTATGACCAGCTAGTGCTGGCCACCGGCTCCTTTCCCTTTGTGCCGCCCATTCCCGGCAACGACAGCGAAGGCTGCTTGGTCTACCGTACGTTGGATGACTTGGATGCCATACAGGCAGCGGCCAAAAACGCCACCAACGGCGTGGTCGTGGGTGGCGGCTTGCTCGGTCTGGAAGCCGCCAACGCGCTGCGCGGACTGAACCTGGATACCGCCGTGGTGGAGTTCGCCCCGCGACTGATGCCCATGCAGGTAGATAGCGAAGGCGGCGAGCTGCTGAAAGAGAAAATCGAAGCCCTGGGCGTTCAGGTACTCACCGAGCGGGCCACCCAGCGTATCGAACCCGGCGACACCAGCCGCCTGCGGATGGTCTTCCAAGACGACAAAGTGCTGGAAACCGACCTGATCGTCTTTTCCGCCGGTATTCGCCCCCAGGATACGCTCGCCCGGGAGTGCGGCTTGACCATTGGCGAGCGCGGCGGCGTGGTGATCGATGACCAGTGCCGCACCAACGACCCGAATATCCTCGCCATCGGCGAAGTAGCGCTGTGGAATCAGAGTATCTTTGGGCTCGTGGCACCTGGCTACCAAATGGCCAAAACGGCCGTCGCCACGCTGACTGGGGGCGATACCTGTTTTAGCGGTGCCGATATGAGCACCAAACTAAAACTGCTGGGCGTGGATGTCGGTTCTATTGGCGATGCCCACGGCAACCAACACCCTGGCGCCCGCATGTTTCGCTACCTCGACCCGCTCACCCAGGTCTACCGCAAACTGGTCGTCACCAGCGACGGTAAGAAGCTGCTGGGGGCCATGCTGGTGGGCGATAATAGTGTCTACGACACGCTGTTGCAGTACTACGCCAACGGCATCGAGCTTCCCCAAGAGCCCGCATCGCTCATTCTGCCGCAACAAAGCGGTGCTGCCCCGGCGCTGGGGCCGGATGCCTTGCCGGAAACGGCGATGATTTGCTCCTGTCACAACGTGACGAAAGGCAGCATCTGCAGTGCCATCGACGCAGGCGCGGCGGACCTTGGCAGCGTTAAAGGCGCGACCAAAGCCAGCACCGGCTGCGGCGGCTGTGCGGCGCTGCTCAAAAGCGTGGTGGATCACGAATTGGAAGCCCGCGGCGTCGAAGTGGATAAATCGATCTGCGAGCACTTCGCCCATACCCGCCAAGGGCTTTACGACATCGTACGTGTCGAAGGCATCAAGACATTCAGCGAGCTAATGGAGAAGCACGGCAATGCCGAGACGCATCGCCTCGGCTGCGATATCTGCAAACCGGCGGTGGCCTCGATTCTCGCCTCCTGCTTCAATGAACCGATTACCGATGCCGCCCACGTGCCGCTGCAGGACACCAACGACACCTTCATGGCCAATATGCAGAAAAACGGCACCTACTCGGTGGTTCCGCGCATTGCGGGCGGTGAAATTACCCCCGACAAGCTGGTGGTGCTAGGGCAAGTGGCCCAGAAGTACCAACTCTACACCAAGATTACCGGCGGCCAGCGCATCGACCTGTTCGGCGCACGGCTAGAAGACCTGCCGGCCATTTGGGGCGAACTAATTGAAGCGGGCTTTGAGACCGGCCACGCCTACGGTAAGTCGCTGCGCACGGTGAAATCCTGTGTAGGCAGCACCTGGTGCCGCTACGGCGTGCAGGACAGTGTCGGCATGGCAATTCAGCTTGAGAACCGTTACAAGGGCCTGCGCGCACCGCACAAGATCAAGTTCGGGGTTTCCGGCTGTACCCGCGAGTGCGCCGAAGCGCAGAGCAAAGACATTGGCATTATCGCCACCGAAAACGGCTGGAACCTCTACGTCTGCGGCAACGGCGGTATGCGCCCCCGCCATGCAGAACTCTTCGCCACCGATTTAGATGACGAGCAGCTCTACCGCACCATCGACCGCTTTTTGATGTTCTACGTACGCACTGCCGACCGTTTGCAGCGCACCTCGGTATGGCGGGAAAACCTGGAGGGCGGCCTGGACTACCTGAAAGAGGTAATTCTGGAAGACAGCCTGGGTATCAGCGATGAGCTGGAGCGCCAAATGCAGCACGTGGTGGATAGCTACCAGTGCGAGTGGGCCAACGCCATCAGCGACCCGGAAAAGCTCAAGCGTTTTAGAAGTTTCGTGAACGATGCACGGCCCGACCCTTCCATCATCATGACTTCCGAGCGCGGCCAGCTACGCCCTGCTTAACCCAGTGACCACCGAATCGAGGACGACCATGACCGCTACCGCACTTAAACCGACGAACCGCAACGACACTTGGCAGCCGCTCTGCACCAGAGCAGACCTCGTGGCCTTTTCCGGCGTCGCCGCATGGCTAACTACCTCAGCAGGCCCTGCCCAAGTGGCGCTGTTCTATTTGCCCGGCCACGCGCAAGAGCTCTATGCCCTGGACCACTTCGATCCTTTCTCGAAGGCCTATGTGATTGCCCGCGGCATCGTCGGCGATATCAAAGGCAGCCCCGTGGTGGCCTCTCCGATCTACAAGCAGCACTTCCGCCTGGAAGATGGCCAGTGTTTGGAGGAGGATGAGGTACAGCTACGCACTTGGCGCGTCGCCTTCAAGGGCGATGAAGTGTGGGTGGAAGGCTAGCCGAACGCTTACCTCTAACGCCCCCGCAACGCAAACAGCCGCGCCGCCTATCCAGGCGGCGCGGCTGTTTGAGAGTGAACGCTACTTATTGATCCAGAAACCGAATCAGCGCCTGATTGAACGCCTCAGGGTGAGTCGCGTTAAGCCCATGCGGGCCACCCTCGATCACCTCTAGCGAAGCGTTGGGCAGTAGCTCAGCGGCGCGTTTGCCGCTCACTTCCAGCGGTACGATGCCGTCTGAATCCCCATGGAGGACCAGCGTCGGAATGTCGATCTTGGGTAAATCCTTGCGAAAATCGGTGTAGCTAAACGCTTTGATACAGTCGTAGGTCGCTTTGGGCGAGGCGAACGCCGCGATATCGCGGTGATAAAGCCGGTTCGGTTCGCTGATCAGATCGCTCTTGTCGTTAGCGCTAAAGAAGCTCTTGGTGAAGTCATCCAAGAACGCGATGCGGTCACCCTTCACGCCTTCCAGAAACTGGTGAATCGTGGCATCGTCCAGGCCGCCTTCCAGGTTATCGTCTGTTTTATACAGATACGGCGGCACTGCCGCTGCCAACACCGCTTTATTGATACGCTCGGTGCCGTAGCTCGACAAATAGCGCGCGACTTCGCCGCCGCCCATGGAGAAGCCCACCAGGGTCGCGTCGTTGAGATCCAGTGCGTCCAGCAGCTTTTTTAGGTCAGAGGCGAGGGTATCGTAGTCATAACCGCCATCCGCTTGGGTCGAACGGCCAAAACCACGGCGGTCATAGGTCACCACCTTGTAGCCCGCCTCCACCAGCGCAGGCACCTGCTTCTCCCAAGAGCGGCCGCTCAGTGGCCAACCGTGAATCAGTACGACTGGTTTACCTGCCCCCTGAACCTCGTAATAAATCTCAACCGGTGTGCCCTGCTCCGTCCCTGCATTCAGAAATGGCATCGCATCAACCTCCTGGTTTGGCGTTTACGGAAAACGTTATTCAAGGCTAGTACAACGCTTTCCCGGTTGCCAAATAGCTCTGCGAGGCGTTCATTCAGCGGTATCATCAGGGCAAAGTTGCTATGCTTGCCAGCCTCTTGATTCGGTAGGCATGGGAGCCATACGTTCGTGAAGACAGAATCCAGTACGTTAGCCTTTTCCGCCTTCATGGCGCTGCTCATTGGCTGTGCCGGTATCGTGGCCACCCTGGCCTCGAACTCCCAGGCCATCCTATTGGATGGCTTGTTCAATCTTATCTACTTTAGCGTAGCGCTGGTGACCATCAAGGTCAGCAAGCTTGCCAGCCGCCCAGATAGCGAGTCATACCCCTTTGGCTACAGCTACTTCGAGTCGCTGGTTAATTTATGCAAAGGTTTGCTGATTTTGGGGGTATCGATCTTCGCGCTGGTGGATGCCGTAGCGGCGCTGCTGACTGGCGGGCGAGAAATTTCAGCGGGGCTTGCGGTGATTTATGCGCTGTTCGCGACCGCCGCCTGTTCGCTGACCGCTTGGGTTATGCACCGCAGCCAGCGCCATGTCAGTAGCCCCTTGGTCGCCGCCGACAAACTAAACTGGCTGGTGAACAGCGTGATTTCAGGGGCCGTCCTGGCGGCTTTCTGCTTAGTAATGCTGTTTGAGCGCCTAGGCTGGCGAGCGGTGTTGCCCTATGTGGATTCCGTGTTGGTGATTGCGGTGGTGGTGCTTTGTCTGGGGGTGCCCGTGCGCATGGCGTCGCAAGCGTTAAGAGAGCTGCTTAACAAAACCCCGGAAGAAGCCGTCGCTGAACCAGTGCGTCAAGCCGTCGCCCGTGGCCTTGCCGATATCGACACTCTGGAAGTGCGCGTGCGTATGGTACGCCCCGGCCGCCTGCTTTACGTCATCGTCCACGTGGTACTCCCCAAAGAGCTGCCCGAAGCGACCCTGGCAAACCAAGACGCGCTGCGTCAGCGCATCGATGAAGAAGTGCGTCGCTACTACTCGCCCGTGGTGTGCGACGTGGTCTTCACCGCTGACAACCGCTGGGCAGCGCCCTCTTGTGGGCTGCTGGTGGAGAAATCCGCTAGCTAACCCCTGACACGTAAAGAGCGGCTCGAAGGCCGCTCTTTACTCGCTTACCGGTCTACCGGTTTCTCTTCTTTTACCGGCCACACATCCTCATCCACCAACTCTGGGTTTTTGAGTATCACGGGGTCGAACAGCGGTTCCTCAATGCCCTGGCGACGCTGGCGCTCGTAATCCTTCAACACCGAGACCGCAATCGGTGCCATCAAGAGAATGGCAAACAGGTTGGTGGTGGCCATTAGCCCCATGGCTAGGTCAGCAAAATCCCAGACCACGCTGAGTTCGGCAACGGAACCTAGCAATACCATGGCGAGGATAATGATCTTAAACACACCGACCGCTTTTTTGGCGTGGCGGCGGAACAGGTATTCAATGTTCACTGACGAGAAAGAGAAGTTCGCCAGAATGGAGGTAAAGGCAAAGAACAGAATCGCGATGGCGATAAAGATCTCACCAAAGCCCCCCAGATGGTCCACCATGGCATCTTGGGTCAACTGGATCCCTTCGATGCTCTCCCCCGGCGACTCGGACAGCAGCCGCTCGTATACACCAGAGAGCAGAATTACCACCGCTGTGCAGCTACAAATCACAATGGTATCGACAAAGACCCCAAAGGATTGCACCAGCCCTTGGGCCGCAGGGTGCTTCACGGTGGCCTGGGCGGCTGCGTTCGGGGTCGAGCCCATACCCGCCTCATTGGAAAACAACCCCCGCTTGATGCCGTTTTCCATGGCGGCTTTAATGGCGTAACCCGCCGCGCCACCTACCGCCGGGCCTAAGCCAAAGGCGCTCATCACGATCAGCGACAGCATGTCGGGCACGGCGGAGAGGTTGGCAAACAGAATCCATAGCGCCACCAGCAGGTAGGCAATCGCCATCACCGGCACGATCTTCTCGGCCGTACGTGCCACCGATTTCAGGCCGCCATAGATGACAAAGCCTGCCAACACGGCAATGACCACGCCGCTCATCCAGTTAGGAACACCAAACGCACCGTTCATGCCCTGGGCAATGGTATTGGATTGCGCCGCGTTAAATGCCAGCCCGTAGGCAATGATCAAGAACACCGCAAACAGCGAACCAAGCCAGCGCCAGCCCAGGCAACGTTCGATATAGAACGCAGGACCACCGCGAAAGACGCCATCTTCATGGCGGTGCTTATACACCTGCGCCAACGTCGATTCGATAAACGACGTTGCAAACCCTAATAGCG
>NZ_JAMZBE010000161.1:0-7433 GCF_024158645.1 Halomonas sp. 707B3 | reverse complement strand
GCTCATGGCTGCCCGCCACAAGCTGCCAAGGTGAAGGCGCCTCCTCTACCATGTAACCGTGCTGCTGCAACGCGTTCACCAACGCACCGTGGGCAGCGCCGCCAAGCGCCTCGCCCAAGCCTTTATCCCGCTGCTGGTGGGCGTTAAACAGGCCCAGCACAAAGCGGTCTTCCGGGTCGTCGATGGGCTGCTGCTCGGCGTCTACAAAGTACCACTCGCCGGTGACGCTTAAGCTCACCATCAGCGCCTGCGGACGCTTTGCACACTGCGCGGCCAGCGCGTCTATCCACTGTTGGGAGACCAGATCCAACAGCGCCGAGGCGCTCACGACATCCACGTCTTTTAACGCCGGATGGTCGAGATTGGACAACGAGGCGCAGTGGGTTTCCACTTTCAGCGGCTGCCCCGCGGCATCGTGCAGTGGTCGCGCCCGTGCTCGCGCCTCTTGCAACAAGGCGGCATCGTGATCAAACAGCGCCCAGCGTTGAGCGCTAGAGAGCCGTGGCGCTAAAAACTGCATATTGCTGCCCCGCCCGCAGCCTAGATCGGCCAATGCGGCAGGCGCAGAACGGGCCGCTAGCCAATCGTTTAGGCGGCTAACCAGCCCTTCACTACGGGCGTGGCTATCCACCGCTTCACGTAGTGAAAGCCAGCTGGCGGCAAACTGGCTGCCCGCCGAGAGTTCGGTCGAGCTTTCGTCGTTCAATGCTTTGGCAAACTCGCCGCCCGCCGCTTGCCAGTCGTTTAGCTCACCACGGGCCACCGCCACACCGGCACGCAGCTCCGTGCGCAGCGCCTCGTTGGTGCAGAAATTGGCAATCGCGGCACTTAACGCCTCAACATCGCCCGGGGCAACGCTAATACCCGCACCTTCCGGCAGGGTATCGCGCAGCGCGCCACCGGTGGTGGTAATCACCGGCAGGCCGTGGGCCAAGGCTTCGGTGACCACCATGCCGTACCCTTCATACCAAGAGGGCAACACCAGCGCATGAGCGTTCTGGTAAGCAGCTTCAAGGGTAGGGGAATCGCATTCGCCATGCAGGGTGACGCGCTCGGCGAGCTGATGCTCATCAATCAGTTGCTGCACCTTGGCGCTGAACTCCGCATCACGGGCACCGCCATAGCAGTCACACTGCCACTGGCTACTCTCCACCTGCGCTAACGCCTTGACCAGCACATCCTGGCCTTTGCGCGGGGTTAGCGTTGCCACGCACAGCAGGCGGATAGGCTCGCCCTCGTTAGGCGCCGGGCTCATCGGTGCCTGGGCAACACCGGGCTCGACGACGGTAATGGGCGCAGTAACCGGCAGCGAGTAGTCGTTCGCCAGTTCGCTTAAACGGCGGGCGGTGAAGCGGCTGGTGACGATAACCCGAGCCACTGAGGCTAACCCGGTTAGCTCGCAGCGGTGCAAATGCTGCTGCTCTTCACTGGAAAGCCCCTGCTCGTCCCCCAGCGGGTGGTGCAGCAGCGACGTGACATCCAGCCGGTCCGCATGGCGGGCCACAACTTCCGGTAACGCGCCCATGGCAAGGCCATCGATAATCACCCGCTCGCCATCGACCAGCGCATCCAGCGCCTTATTCAGCGCTTGGCTGGCGGTGTCATCGGCATCGGGAAAGCGGCCATCTAACCCTCTCACGTCTACCTCAAGCCCCTGCTCACACAGCGCGGTGACGATCTGGGCATCGTAGATATAGCCGCCGGTGCGCTGGTTCGGGTCACCGGCGACCAATAAGGTATAGCGCTGGCTCATAACGCCCCTTCATAGCTTGCCCAGGCCACATGGGATTCATGCAGCTTGATTTCCATTTGGGTAAGGCCTTTCGCAGTCTCGCCCATTCTGCCCGCCTTGATGGCCGCGGCTAGCTGGTCGAAGATCACCTTCGCCATAAATTCGGTGGTGGTGTTCTGGCCGGTAAACTCGCTTACCTCATCCAGGTTGCGGTAGTTGTAATCCGCCAGCACCTCTTTGACAGTTTCGCTGGCCAGACCGATATCAATTACCAGCCCGTCTTGGTCCAACTCTGGGCGCTGAAATACCACATCCACCACGTAAGTCGCGCCGTGGGTGCGCTGTGCAGGACCGAAAATCTCGCCTTTAAAGCTATGGGCAATCATAAAGTGGTCGCGAACGCATAAACGGTACATGGCAACTCCTATCGAAATGTAAGTACTTACTACGTTAGGGATAACAAATTCGGTGACAAAGTGCAGTGCTGTGTTTACCAAACAGCGCTGGCGCCAGCGCGGGGAAATCAGCAAAGTCGCTTTCGCTACTAATGAGTGCCTCTAACGCTGGGTCGGCGAGTAGGCGCAGCGCTACTTCCAGGCGGCGGCGGTAGTTCCAGCGGGGCTGCAGCTTGGCAGGCAGCTGACCCACCTGGCTGGCACGCAGGGTTAAGCGCTGGGAGTGAAATGCCCCGCCTAACGGCAGAGAGACTTCACCCTGGCCAAACCAGCTCATTTCAATTATGCGGCCCTCGTTGCCCACTAAACTCATGGCATGGCGTAGGCCATCCGGGTGGCCACTGGCGTGAATCACGCAGTCTTGATCCGTAGGTGCCTGCTCAGGCAGGGCAAAAGGCACACCTAAGGCGCGGGCAAGCGCTTCGCGCTCGGGGTTAACATCAATCAGCTGCACCTCTACCCCAGGGATTCGCGCGCATAAATAAGCGACCAGCGCGCCAACAACACCAGCGCCCATCACACACACCCGCTCGCCCAGCATGGGGTTGGCATCCCATACGCCGTTCAGGGCGGTTTCCATATTGGCCGCCAATACCGCACGATGGGCAGGCACGCTCTCTGGGATCGGCACCACCATAGCGGCAGGTACGATGTAGTGATCTTGGTGGGGGTAAAGGCAAAAAACAGTTTTATCGACAAGCTCGCAAAGGCCGTGGGTTACACGTCCCACACTGCAGTAGCCGTACTTCACCGGGGTAGGAAAATCGCCCGCCTGAAAAGGCGCACGCATACGCTGCGTTTCGCTTTCCGGCACGCGGGCATTAAACACCAGCGACTCGGTACCACGACTAACGCCGCTATAAAGGGCGCGAACACGAACATCACTTTCACCCAAGGCAGGCAGCGTTTCGTGCCGCAATTCGCCATGGCCTGGGCGCGTTACCCAAAAAGCCATAGCCATATCAGGCGCCGACATGACATTTCCTTATCGTTGAAGCGCTGTTTCCATCCGTAGATCTTAGCGTTGCTAAGATTTGGCGACTTTTCAATGGCACACCTATAGCTTAGCGTAGAAAAGGCATTGGTCTATTAACACTTGCCAGCCTTCAACATGAATTAAAAAGAGACGCTCGTTGCATAGACAACCTTACACACCTATACAAGAATGGTACATAGTTAAATAATTGCATCATTAATTTCAACTGCGGGTGGTTACCCCGCTTCGTGAGCCACCATGCCCCATGCGTCTAATTCCTCTAGCTATTCGTTCCCTAAACGCCTCTACAGTGGCGTTGAGCTTCTGCTAGGCGCACTGCTACTGATTGGGCTTGGTACGCTGCTCACCCCGCTCATGGCCAGCGCGTCGAACTGGTGGGTGGCGGGTGCTTTCTATGCGCTGATTAGCCTGCTGGTACTGGCGTTTTGGCCCCACGGGCCGCTGGGCTGGGCCAACCGAGTCACCCTGGGCCGCTCCGTGCTAATTTCGCTAGTGGCAGGAGCGCTGGTTGGCGAAGCGTTTATTCAGGCGATCTGGCTATGGCTGGGCGTGGCAGTCATTGCCCTGTTGCTGGATGGGGTGGATGGTTGGATAGCTCGGCGAACACGCAGCCACTCCCCGTTTGGCGCCCGGTTTGATATGGAGCTGGACGCCCTGCTGATCACACTGCTCTGTATCGGGCTGATTGTGGAAGAATCACTCGGGCTCTGGGTACTGCTGATTGGCGGTATGCGCTACCTGTTTGTTGCCGCTAGCCTGCCCTTCCCCTGGCTGAATGAACCGCTGAACGAGAGCTTTCGTCGTAAAGCCGTCTGCGTGTGGCAGGTGGTCGCGCTACTATTAGCATTAACACCACTAACCTCGTCTTTTCTCGCCGGTTTGCTGGCGTTGAGCGCCCTGATGAGCCTTGTCTACTCATTCGGTGTGGACGTGTGGTGGCTACACCGGAAAGTCGATCATTGCAAAACTCCGCACTAACCCAGCCCATGTTGCAAGGGACCTGATGCTGCTTGGCCGACCAGCCAAGATAAGCTTGGATAAGGCGATGTTTCCTGACTATAGTAAATTTCACACGCCTCACTGCGCTCCGGGAGATTCCTATGGATCACTCGACAGTAGCTTCCCTCCCTTCTGCTCGGCAAACCGCACAGGCGATTGCTAACGCTTGCGAGCCTCTTCCCACGCTGGAAGAAGAAGCCTTCGGCGCTCAATTTGACCGTTTCGGCGAGGCCAAGATGGTATTGCTGGGCGAGGCGTCCCACGGAACCTCCGAATTCTATCGAGCGCGGGCGGCAATTACCCAACGGCTTATCAAACATCACGGATTTAATATTGTAGCCGTTGAAGCGGACTGGCCCGACGCTGCGCATATTGACCGCCACGTTAGGCACCGCCCGGTAGTAGGCGAAAAGCGGCAGGCGTTCACTCGATTCCCCGCCTGGATGTGGCACAACACTGAAGTTGAAATCTTTACCGAGTGGCTGCGCCAACATAATGCCAGCCTGCCCTTTGAACAGCGCACCAGCTTTCGCGGCCTGGATATTTACTCACTGCGTGCCTCCATGGTTGCCGTGCTGGATTATCTAGGCCGAATCGACCCCGATGCCGCCAATCTTGCCCGCCAACGTTATGGCTGCTTAACGCCCTGGCATAGTGAACCCGCTCTGTACGGACACGCCGTCTTACGTGGCGAGCGAGACGCTTGCGAAGAGGCAGTGGTGGCGCAACTTCAAACGCTACTGGACCACCGGCTTGAGTACATGGCCAAAGAGAACGGCGAGGCCTATTTCAATGCGACCCAGAACGCCCGTGTGGTGAGAGCGGCGGAACAGTACTACCGGCTGATGTATCGTGGCTCCACCCAATCCTGGAACCTGCGTGACCGGCATATGTTCAATACGCTGCAACAGCTTATCCAGGCCAAAGGCCCTGATGCCAAGGTAGTAGTTTGGGCGCACAACTCCCATATTGGTAATGCCTCTGCTACGGAGATGGGTTGGCAGGGGCAATTCAATATCGGCGAGCTATGTCGCACCGCTTATGGGGATCAAGCAGTGCTCATCGGTTTTGGGACGCATACCGGGTACGTCGCCGCCGCCGATAACTGGGATTCACCCATGCAGATCAAACAGGTGGTGCCATCACGTACCGACTCCTTTGAACGCATCTTCCATGAAACGCGGCTGCCACGCGCCTTAATTGATCTACGGCATTCTCACCACACAGATGCTCGCGACCGCTTAACCCCAACGCGCTTAGAACGCGCTATTGGTGTTATCTATCGTCCTGAAAGCGAGTACTACAGCCACTACTTCAAGGCCTCGCTAGCAGAGCAGTTTGATGCCTACGTGTGGTTTGACGAGACCACCCCCATCACGCCGCTGCCCAGTGAAAGGCCCCATGGCGTACCGGATACCTATCCGTTTGGCGTTTAGGAGCAACTCATGGTCGCCTATAGAGCACTGTTTAAAGATCGACGCGATGCGGGTCGTCGGCTTGCCCAAGCACTCACCAGTACGCACTACGATGTCGTACTGGCACTTCCCCGCGGTGGAGTGCCTGTGGCCTACGAGGTAGCCACCCGGCTAAAGCTCCCGCTTGATGTGGTTATTGTGCGCAAAATTGGCGCCCCTGGGCAGCCTGAGTTTGGGCTTGGCGCTGTTGTTGATGGCGACCCGCCGCAGGTAGTGCTAACACCGCAAATGGTAGATATATTTCAACCTTCCGAACGCTACCTTGAAGCAGAAATTCAGCGGCAGCTGGATGAGATCACCCGTCGCCGCCACGCGTATATCGGCCAGCGCCCACCGGTTAACGTTAGCGGCCGCCGAGTGTTACTGATAGATGACGGTATTGCCACTGGTGGAACGGCCAAGGCAGCCGCCAGAGCATTACGCCAAGCGGGCGCCACCAGTATTACCCTAGCGGTGCCCGTCGCCCCGGAATCTGCATTAACCGAGCTGGCCGCCGAAGTAGATGACTACCTCTGCCTGATGACCCCCGACTATTTTAATGCCGTTGGCGCGTATTATCAGGACTTCACCCAAACCAACGATGACGAAGTGATCGCGTTATTACAAAAAGCACAGCCTCCCAAAAACAAATAAATAGGCGCTTTGCCCTATATTTATAACTTTTAATCTACCGTAAAAAAGCACTCTTTTAACTGTTAAACACCTGCTAATTTCCGCCTCTTATATTTAATAACCCTATATCTCACCCACTTACCTTAAAAAAACAAAAAAAGATGAAAAGGCCAACAAAATCAGCTAACAGACACATTGTTAGCCAAGGCTATATTAGTTCGCTATTACAAACTTTATTTTTCACTCCTTGCCTTGTTCAATGATTAAAAGCTGATAAGATTCACCGCTATTGAATCCCCCACTTTTGCGCTCAGGTATGCGGTGTAACGCATGCTGACGCAGTCGCTGTGCGCAAATGTATTACCAAAGAGTACATGTGTCATGACACCTGTTGCCCTACTATTTTTAGCGGTTTCCATGTCGGCGGATGCCTTTGCAGCTTCCATCAGTAAAGGCGCGGAACTCACCAAACCCCGCTTCCGCCATGCGGTCGGTATTGGCTTGGTATTCGGCATTATTGAAGCGATGACGCCTGTACTCGGCTGGGTAGCAGGCAAGGCTTCTCAGCAGTACGTAGAAGCCTGGGATCATTGGGTTGCATTTGTTCTACTGACCATCATTGGCCTGCATATGATGTATGAAGGGCTGAAAAAAGAAGAAAAAGTAGAGCACCGCAAACAAACGCTGTGGCTGCTGGTACTGACGGCCACCGCCACCAGCCTGGACGCCATGGCCGTGGGCGCCAGCTTGGCATTTATTGATGTGAACATCATCACCACCAGCCTTGCTATTGGCCTTGCCACCACCGTGATGGCATCGCTGGGTACACTGCTTGGTCATAAGTTTGGTAAATACGTAGGCCACTGGGCGGAACTGATAGGCGGCGTGGTGCTGATTGGGATTGGTGTCATGGTGGTCGTGGAGCATACGGGCGTATTGTAATAACGCAGCCATAAGTATGAGCAGCTGTGTTTAAGATAGAGTTTAACAGCGCTACCATTTCGGTGGTTCTAAAGAAAAACAGATATAAAAAACGGGTGGCCTATTCGCCACCCGTTTTTTATTACCTGAATCCGTGAAGCCGGCGCCGACACTTTCCCTATCACCGCCAGCGAGCACTTTTTGATCATTCGCCCCGTGCAAGTTGGCTTTCGCAAGCCCGT
>NZ_JAMZBE010000160.1:0-7527 GCF_024158645.1 Halomonas sp. 707B3 | reverse complement strand
GGCGGGAAACGTCCACCACGATACCGTCGGTCAACGACTGGCCGTTGGTACCGGTGCCGCCGCCCCGAGGCGTGAGCACGATATCGCGGTGGGGCAGCTCAGCAGCCAGCTTGGCAAGGCGCTCAAGGTCTTCCGCATGCTTAGGAAACACCGCCGCCTGGGGCAGGCGCTGGTAAATCGAGTTATCCGTTGCCAGCACCGTGCGGTTGGCATAGTCCGGGGCAATCTCGCCTTCGAAGCCACAGGCGCGCAAGGCGTCGAGAAACGCCACATAGCCACTTCGCACTGCCATTTCGCTGACCATTGCGATCATGCCTTGAGCGTCTCCAGCGCCTGCTCGATGAGCCCTAGCCCTTCTGCCATGACGTCTGGTTCAGTGGTCAATGGCGGCAATAAGCGTAAGACATTACGCTTGCGGCCACTGGGCATTAGCAAAACGCCAGCATCACGCCCCGCAGCCAAGAGGTTAGCTAAGTGCTCTCCCCCCGTAGCATTGTCGGTATCTTCAAAGACGATACCGCGCATCGCGCCAATACCCGTCATGGCTCCTAGCATGGGAAAACGCTCGCTTGCTTTCCAGCGCTGGTAAGCACTCACAATCGCCGCTTCTTGGGCATTACCCCATTCGCTTAGCGCCTCGTCTTGCATGATATCCATCACTGCCAATGCAGCTGCACACGCAACCGCATTGCCTGAATAGGTGCCTCCCAACGCGCCTTTGGGTAAAGCATCCATTAACTCTTTACGCCCTACCAAAGCGGCCAGAGGAAGACCTGAGGCAATGCTTTTTCCTAACAGAATCAGGTCGGGCTCGATGCCGAGGTGACTGAAGCCAAAGCGTTTACCGGTTCGTCCGAAGCCTGATTGGATTTCGTCACAAATCAATAAAATACCGTGCTGATCGCAGATTGCCCGCAGCGCTTTAGCAAACTGGGGGCAAAGTAAGCGAAAACCGCCTTCCCCTTGAACAGGTTCAACGACGACACAAGCCACTTCACTGGGGGCAATCTCTACGTCAAATACACGCTCTAGGGCCGCCAATGACTGCTCGGCGGATATCCCACTATCCTGGCTAGGAAAAGGCAGGTGATAAACCGGGCCAGGGAGCGCGCCTAAACCGGCTTTGTAGGGCTTAACTTTCCCATTCAAATTGAGCGCAGCCAACGTGCGGCCATGGAAACCATCGTCAAATGCAATCACGCCCTGACGACCCGTGACACCACGGGCAACTTTCAATGCATTTTCTGTCGCTTCCGCACCACTGTTCGTCAGCATGCATCCCAGCGGATAAGAAACCGGCACAAACTGGTCAAGTCGCTCTACGACAGAGAGGTAGCCACGGTGCGGCAAGGCATTAAACGCTGAGTGCATGAGGGTATCGACCTGAGCCTTGACGGCCTCGACCACCGCTGGATGGCCATGCCCCAAGTTAAGCACACCAATACCGCCAATAAAGTCGATATAACGCTGTCCCGCTTCATCCCATACCTCTGCATTACGCCCTTTAGTAATGCAAACGGGATGGAGGATGCCTAATGCACTGCTGACGTTGGGAAGGTCCATCGTCGAAAACGCTCCTGAAATGACTATGTGTTCCCTTATCAAACAGGTTCATATGGCAGATCACAAACGAAAAAAAACGCTAAATACATGCCAAGCAGGAATGCATTAGGTGTGAACACATGATCAGAAGCATAATCATCCGCCGCTCAGCATAGCCCACTCATTGCTAGCACATATTCCACCAGGAAGACTATAAAAAGAAAACGTCGCGCCGGCCATGCAGATAAAAAGCACAAATCACTGGTTACTTAAGGATTTCTTAAAAGCCTTTGATATGACAAAATGGAATGCGTACACAACTTAATTTCTTTTGTCTGTCGGGCTGCATACGTGAACAATAGTCAGCTATTTTTTCGCGCCATTTTCACTGATCGATCCCCAGACGGTCGGATTGCGAGAATTGCTAAGCAGAATTTTATTATAAATAATTTAATTAGCAGGAGTTAACATGGAAAACATTACTTCTAAAGTGCTATCCACAAAAGTGCTATGCGGCGTAGGTGCGACTCTTCTGTTGGCGGGTTGTGGTGGCGACAGCAAACCTAATATCGCTATTGGCCCCCCTGCCAGTACCACTCAAGGCGTTTCCCAACTACTTTTTGATGCCTACGGTATTGGTAGCGATAAGTACAATACCTATCAAGAAGGGTTTGGTGCTGCACTCGATGGTGTGCAAGATGGCAACATCGATATTTCTATCGGTATTCTTGGTTTACCTTCTGGCAGTATCGAGAACTTACAAGCCTCGAGCGGCGATGCGCGCCTAATTAGTTTAAGCGATGACGCTATTGACTATATTGAAGAGAACAGTGCCTATAAGCGCTTTACGATTCCCGCTAATAGCTATGCTTTTCAAAGTGAAGATGTAAACACTATTACGGCTTATGCCATTTTAGTTGGCAACACAAATACTATTGATGAAGAACTGGGTTATGAACTAGCGCGTTTAATGCATGAACATGCTGAAGAAAACACGCACTCCCAATCTGCGTTCATTACCCTTGAAAATGCACTCAATGGTTCAGAAGGTCTCCCCATTCACCCCGGTGCTAAAAAATATTACGAAGAGCAAGGCCTCACCGTAAATAACCCGGTTGCGGAGCTTGGCGAAACTGAAGCCAAAGAAGAGTTTATTTTAGGTACCGGTAGCCAAGGCGGCACTTACTACCCTCTAGGCGGTGAGATGGCCACCATTTGGAACCGTTACCTGGAAAACTATAACTTTACCAATATTGAAACTGGGGCTTCAATCGAAAACTTAGTGAGCATTCGTGATAACGGTATGGATCTCGGGATGACCGTACACGCACCGGCACAAGATGCCGTTGCCGGACGCGGAGAGTTCGAAAGTGGCGCGATTGATAACGTTGCCTTTATCGGACACATTTACCCTGAAGTCATTCAGATTGTGACCCGTGAACGCTCCAATATTGACAGCCTAAGTGATCTAACCGATTGATGTTCCCCTTTCGCCGCTGGCTAAGCCAGCGGCGTTATATGTATGAGGTTTAATCGTGGATAAAAAAAAACTCCTGACGAAGCGGCGCTTTTAGAAAAGTATGATCGTGAGTCACAAGTACGTTCTGCACTACAGCTAGGCAAGTGGGGTTGGCTGATCACCCTAATGGGTGTATCACTGACTTGCTTTCATCTCTATACCGGTTATTTTGGTACGCTACCGTCACAGCAGCAAGGTGCCGTCCACTTAGGGCTTGCCTTGGGGATGATCTTTATCTTATTCCCTGCAACGCGCGGTGCGGGCAGACGTAATGGCGTGCCGTGGTACGACGTAATACTCGCCTTCGTAGCCACCTTTGCCGCCTACTATAAAATCCTATTTTATGAAGAAGTCCTGCGTGCAAGGGTTACGGGCTATTCAGCCGTTGACCTAACGATTGCCGCACTCGGCGTACTGTTTGTACTAGAAGCAACTCGCCGTACTGTTGGTATGCCAATTGTTGTCATGGCTACGTTGGCAATTCTCTATGCGCTGTTTGGCAACTTGATCCCTAGCCCTTTGCTTTCTCATCCGGGCTTCTCTCTTGAGCAGGTGTCTCCCTACTTATGGTTTAGGGAAAGCGGCGTTTTTGGTACCCCCCTGCAAATATCGGCGCGCTTTATCTTCTTGTTCTTGTTTTTCGGCGTTGTTCTGATGCATACCGGCGTAGGCCGATTCTTTAATGACTTAGCCTTTGCGTTAACCGGGCGCTTTACGGGTGGGGCTGGCAAAGCCGCCGTTATAGCAAGCTCGCTTCAGGGTATGATTTCGGGAAGCTCTATCGGCAACACCGTGGCTTCTGGCTCTTTCACCATTCCTATGATGAAAAATGCCCGCTTCAAGCCCGAGGTAGCAGGAGCCGTCGAAGCGTCAGCCTCTACCGGCGGGCAGATCATGCCGCCCTTAATGGGTGCTGCGGCTTTTATCATGGTGGAGTACGTGGGCGTCTCTTACCGCGAAATCATGTTCTCGGCGCTGATTCCCGCCATTCTCTATTTTGCGGGTATTTTTATCGGGGTGCATTTCGAAGCCAAACGTCATCGCATTCTCGGCCTTCCTAAAGATCAATTGCCCAGCAAGCGTAAGCTGATACTGTCAAAAGGCTACATGTTGCTGCCTTTGCTCGTCATTATTACGACTATTAGCGTTGGCTTTACCGCTCAACGGGCAGCGCTACTGGGTATCGCATGTGCGTTTGCTGTCAGTTTGGCTCGCAAAGAAACACGCCCTTCGTTAAAAGATATATTGGTTATTTTTGAAAAAGGGGCGCGCGTGGCACTGCCAGTGATCGCAGCGGTCGCTTGCGCAGGCATTATCGCTGGCGTGGTAGGCATGACAGGAATGGGGTCAAAATTTGCTGCTGGCATTATTAGCTTAGCTGACGGCGTCTTGATACTTGCGCTGTTGTTCACAATGATTGCCTGTATTGTCTTGGGCATGGGATTACCCACAACAGCAAACTATGTGGTCACCGCCACCATTGCCGCACCAGCACTGATTAATGAGTTCGGCCTTCCGCCAATGGCAGTACATTTGTTTGTCTTTTATTTCGGCATCATCGCCGATATTACACCTCCCGTGTGTTTAGCCGCGTTTGCGGGTGCAGGCATTGCACAAGCCAACCCGATGAAGACCGGCTTTACGGCGGTTAAATTGGCGATTGGTGCGTTTATTATTCCTTATGCCTTCATTTATAATCCTGTGCTGGTATTAGTCGAACCTACGCTGCTAGGTCTTTTAAGCGCGCTGTTCTTTTCACTCGTAGGGATTATGGGCGTCAGCAGCGCACTACTCGGTTACTTTGTGCGTGATTCCTTCTTCGGGGAGCGTCTGGTACTGTTAGTCGCAGGGCTTGCCATGGTGGTTCCCGAGTTGCTAACCAGCGGTTTAGGCTTGCTTGCCATGGTGACAGTAGGCTGGCTTCAGTCGCGCCGACCTGATAAATCCCAGGAGGCTGCAACGCTCGCCCAATGAGCCATTATAAAAGCCTAGCTTCCCCCTGGCGCTTAGTCGCCGGGGCGGCTTTCAGGTCATCAGGAGCGCCAGGTTTGGCATCACGCAATCTTCCTTCTACGGCGGCTATGCAATGCTTTGAAGCAGCCGCACGCCATATGAGTTTTACTCGCGCAGCAGACGAGCTAAACCTCACCCAAAGTGCTGTCAGCAAACAAGTCGCGCACCTCGAAGCCACCTTGCAACACAAGCTATTTCGTCGCGTGCGACGTAGCCTGCTGCTAACCCCAGAAGGGGCCATTTTTTTAAGTGACGTACGCAAAGTGCTCACTCAAATTGAGATGTCGACGCAAGCGATAATGACCTACAGCGGTAATAGCGAGGTTCTTAAAATCGCCACCTTACCTAGCTTCGGTAGCCGCTGGTTGGCCAATAAGTTGCCCACCTTTTTAGCCGCCAATCCAGGCATTAGCTTGGAGTTTCATGACCGCGTAAAAGATTTCGATCTTGAGCAGCAAGATATCGATATTGCTCTGTTTTATGGGCATGGCAGTTGGCCAAGCCTTGCTTGTCATAAGCTTATTGATGAGGATATGGTCGCGGTTGCCTCCCCTGAATTACTCGCTCGGCACCCCATCCAGTCAGTGGATGACTTAACACAACTACCGCTACTTCACCTCTCGACACGCCCTGACGCATGGCACCATTGGTTTGCAAACCAAGAGATCATCACTGACCGTAGCTATCATGGCACCCGCTTTGAGACCTTTCCTATGCTGGTGCGAACGGCAATGGCAGGCGGTGGGGTCGCACTGGTTCCTCACTTCACCGTCGATGAAGAACTAGAAAGTGGCCGACTAACAGTTGCTTGGCCATATCGGCTATTCAGTGAGAATGCTTATTATCTTGTCTACCCTGAACACTTGGGGGAACTCGCTAAGGTACGGCGTTTTGTAGAACACATTACCCAGCTCAGTGACTTTCACTGACGTAACACGGCGCACTGCTAGTTTATAGTTAAACAACTAATAATTGCTTTGTGCCAAACAACTACTTCATTCCCCCCATTAAAAGCTTAACGCGATTAATATTTTTATACGCTTGATCTTTATAAAAGCATTGAGAAACTATCGGGCAGAAGCACAAACGAAGAGAACATCTTCTTACTTCACACTTCAAGCACACAGGGGCTATGAATCTCAACACGATGACTGAACGCTACCAGGTGCATCTGTGTGAAGACTGCTTCTTCCGCACCCTGGCTTACTTTAAGCAGAAACGTGGTGTGCAAAACTTATTCAGTGAAGAGTGTGATACTGAAGTGAAGGCAGGCGAACGTGGGATGATCGCTACAACGTCGCATCACGGTAGCTCAATCAATTGGAAGCAACAGGCCTCGATGGATGGATTGATAAGCCTCGCAGTGGTCTCACGCCTGTTTTGGACGAGAGCGATCATCAAAGATTGCAGGAACTCACCGCCAAACAGCTTTACCAGACTCGGTCCTTGCAGGCTAGTTTTAAAGAAGAGACGGGGAAGAACGTCAGCATGGTAGCCCTTCGCCGAGCGTTGAACAAAATATCTTCAGACTCAAGCCTATCCGACACTCACTGCACTGCGTGACGAGACGGTTTTCCGAAACATCCAAGGCCTCATCAATTCACTCCAGCGGCAGTACCAGGGTGAGCACGAGTTCTATTATTTTGACGACTCAGGGTTTTCACAATCTTCATCGGTACCTTATATATGGGGCCACATTGGGCAACCTTGCAATGTAACCGCCTACTCACGCAGCTGCTAGCTGAACGTATGAGGGTTTCTCGACCGTGCAGGGAAATTGATCGAAGGATACGCACATCTCTATGGAATCTCCATAGAGATGTCAAAGGTGAAAACTGCTGAGTCACAACTTCATTTTACGCTGCTGATCGATCATATTGGCGGTTGTGGAGTTCACACGACCTTATTTCTACCTTACCTTATTGCCAGCAAGCAGGTGATGTAAGCAACACCACTGATTAGCCTCATCGCCTCAATCGGCGGCGAGTAAATAAAGTAGCTTTTGTGCGAACAGCACAGGCGCCTCCACCGATGGCACATGGCCAACACCTTCAAAAACCTCCAGCGACGCGCCATCAAGTTCTGCCGCCAGGGCTTCTAGCGTCGCGGGCGGGGTGGCCATATCCTCACTGCCACCAAATAGCTGCACTTTGACTTTCTTAGAAGCTAGTTTTCCGGTGAACGTATCGCGGCCCAGCATTTCACACAGCTGGGCGTAGGACTCATCGTCGCCACGGCCCATCTGGGTGCACCAGCCCGTTTTCAGCGCCAGGCTTGCCTCAAACGCTTTTGGTGCAAACCAGCGCGGCACAATCTCTTCAGACATCGCCGCCAGGCCTTCCTGGCGCACGCGGCCTGCGCGGGTGTTCCATTGATCCGGGTTGCCGATCACTGCGCCAGTGTTGGTCAGCGTAGCGGAGAGCAGGCGGTCGCTATGCTCTGCAATCAACTGC
>NZ_JAMZBE010000159.1:0-7528 GCF_024158645.1 Halomonas sp. 707B3 | reverse complement strand
CTCTACGATAGGCTACTTTGCCCGCCCCTGTTCTTGGGTAGAGCGCGGCCTGCTGCTGTTTGCCGCGTTAATGCTGATTAACGGCCAAGCCATTACGGACGTGGTGGGCATTGCCGTGATCGCCGGGATCTTCGTCTGGCAGCGGTATTTCAGCCACGCTGCTAAAGGGGGCCGCCCTCTAGCGCGCTCACCGAGCAAGGAGCCGCTTTAATGCACATTGTCATCCCCGATGATTATCAGGATTGTGTTCGTGACTTAGACGCCTTCGCTAAACTGTCAGGCCATCGCGTCACGATCTATAACGACACCGTGAGCGATGAAGACGAGTTGGTTGAACGCTTCAAAGACGCCGATGCGCTGGTGCTGATTCGTGAGCGCACGCCGATCACCGCGCCGCTGCTGGCGCGGCTGCCCAAGCTTAAGCTGATCAGCCAAACCGGCGGCGGCGCGGCGCATGTGGATATGGCCGCCTGCCGCGAGCACGGCGTGGTGGTACTGGCAGGCACCGGCTCGCCCTATGCGGCGGCCGAGCTCACCTGGGGGCTGGTGCTCTCTGCCATGCGGCGCATTCCTGAAGAGGTGGAAAACCTCAAGGCAGGCCGCTGGCAGCGCACCCTGGGCACCGGCCTGAAAGGGCGCACGCTGGGCGTATTTGGCTATGGAAAAATAGGCCAGTTAGTGGCCCGCTACGGCCAAGCGTTTGAAATGAACGTACTGGTATGGGGCCGCGAAGGCACCCGCCAGCGGGCATCGGCGGCGGGGCTTGAAGTTGCGGCCTCGCAAGATGAGTTTTTCAAACGCAGCGACGTGCTCAGCTTGCACCTGCGCCTAAACCCGGAAACCCGAGGCATCGTCACAGCGGCGAATTTAGCCAGCATGAAGCCCACGGCGGTGCTGGTGAATACCAGCCGCGCGCCGTTAGTGGAGGCGGGCGCTTTGGAAGCCGCGTTGAAAGCGGGCCGCCCCGGCATGGCCGCTGTGGACGTGTTTGATGAAGAACCAGTGGTAGAGCATACACTGCTGGCGCTGCCCAACTTCCTGGCCACGCCGCACCTGGGTTATGTGGAGAAAGACAGCTACGAGCTCTACTTTGGCGATGCGTTTGAGAACGTGCTGGCATTTGACGCAGGCACGCCAGGGCGCAACTTGGCCGAGGAGAGCTAAGCCATGACGTCAAACAGTGACGCAGAGCGTTCCTTAGAGAGCAAACGGCAGGCGTTAAACCCCGATGGGTTAGCCACCCGCCGCGAAGTGTTAGGGGATGAGTACGTCGACGCCGCGCTGGCCCAAGCCGATGAGTTTGGCTGGCCGATGCAGGAGCTAGTGACGCAGCAGTGTTGGAACGATATCTGGAACCGTCCTGGCCTAGAGCGGCACACTCGCAGCCTGATTAACATTGCCATGCTGGTGGCCTTGAACAGACCCCACGAACTCAAAGTACACGTACGTGGGGCACTGAATAACGGCTGTAGCGAAGAGCAAATC
Source organism: Halomonas sp. 707B3 (assembly GCF_024158645.1). NCBI lineage: Bacteria > Pseudomonadati > Pseudomonadota > Gammaproteobacteria > Oceanospirillales > Halomonadaceae > Halomonas > Halomonas sp. 707B3. The sequence goes on along the minus strand of NZ_JAMZBE010000159.1, from coordinate 6,043 downwards.
CGCGAGGTGCTGCTGCAGTGCGTGCCCTATTGCGGCTTCCCTGCCGCGATAGATGGGCTACGCACGGCCCGCGAGGTGATTAACGCGGCGCGTCAGCCTGACCAGCCCAGCAGTATGGGCACGTAAACTACCAGCAGCAGCACGCCAATTAGCCCTAGCAGGTAGGGGATAATAGCGCGGGTAATACGCTCTAGCGGCAGTTGGGTGACGGACGACGCCACGTACAGGTTGATCGCCACGGGTGGGGTAATCATGCCTATCGATAGCCCCACCACAATGATCAGCCCGAAGTGGATCGGGTCGATGCCCAGTTGCAGCACCAGTGGCAGAAGCACCGGGGTCAGAATGATCAAAGCGCTGGCTGTTTCGATAAACACCCCGGTCAGCAGGATCACCGCCACGACCAACAGCATAATCACGTAAGGGTTGGTGGAGAGCGACAGCACCGCCTGGGCAATCGCGCCGGGCACCTGCCAGCTTGAGAGCGTCCAGCTCAGCACCGCCGACATGGCAATCACCAGCATAATCACCGCCGTGGTCATCGCCGAGCGAATCAGCAGCTTATACACCTGAGGCAGGGTTAAATCCCGATACACAAACAGCGACACCAGCAGCGCGTAGTTTACCGCCACCACGGCCGCTTCCGACGGCGTGAAAATCCCCGAGAAGATACCCCCCAGAATAATCACCGGCGTCATCAGCCCCCAACTGGCTGCTTTTAACGTGCGCCAAATAGTGGCCAGTGAGAGCGGCGTACCTTTCGGGTACTTGCGTTTATACGCCTGGGTAATTGCAATGGTCATGAGCGCTATACCCATCGCCAGCCCCGGTAAAAAGCCGTTCAAGAACAGCGACGATACCGACTGCTGGGCAATGACCGCGTAGATAATCATCGGCACCGACGGAGGAATCACCACGCCAATGGTGCCGCTGGCAGCAATTAAGCTAGCCGCTGAAGCAGGGTCGTAGCCTTTGCGCTTAAGCTCTGGCACTAGGCTTGAACCCACCGCTGCGGTAGTAGCCGCGCCGGAGCCGGAAATGGCCGCAAAGAACATGCCCGCCATCACCGAAACCACCGACAGCCCGCCGCGCATAAAGCCCACCAGCGAATCGGCAAAGCTCACCAGCCGCTCGCTGACTTTGCCCTGGGCCATTAAATCCCCGGCTAGGATAAACATTGGAATAGCCACCAGAGCAAAGGAGTTAATGCCCTGGAACATCTGCTGGGTGACCACCATCAACGGCACGCCGGATTGGTACAGCGCGTAGAGCGAGCTGGCTCCAATCGCGAAGGCAATCGGCACGCCCAGCAGCATAAATAGGAAGAACAGCCCAAAGAGTACCAGCGTCATAGCGGCTCCTCCTGGTCGGCTGCCGTGGGTTCACCGTTCACCAGTACCTCGACCATGTCCACCAGGGCATACCATGCCATGATGCCCGCCGCGAGCGGCATCACCGCATACACATACGTCATCGAGAGTCGCAGCGAAGCGGACTTCTGGAAGCTCTGCACCTGCATATAGCGGTAGCCAATCACGATCAGCGTGATCATAAACGCCACCACAATCGCCAGCGCCGCGAGCCTGGCCAGCTTACGCAGCGGTAGTGGCAGGGCATCCACCGCAAAGGTGACGGCAATATGCCGCCCGCGCTGAAACGCCAGCGTGCCCGCTAAAAAGGTGATCCACACCAGCAGAAACCGCGCGACCTCTTCGGTCCAGCCCACGGCGCTGAACAGCACCCGCGAGACGATCTGTAGCGTGATGACGCCAATTAAAGCTGCCATGCCCGCAAACACCACGGGCTGGATGATGGCATCCAGCCCGCGTTCAATGCGTTGCAGCAGCGTCAAAAGAGGCTGTGCAAACGACATCACTGTTGCAGCGCCTCCTGGATACGCGGCAGGTAGTCACCGAACTGCTCGCCGTACTTCTCGTACACCGGCGCAACGGCGGCTTGGAAGGCTTCCATATCCGGCGTGTCGTTAATTTCCATGCCTGCTTCGCGCAGTGCTGCCAGCTGTTCGGCTTCCATATCTGCGTTCACTTGGCGTTCATGCTCGGCGGCTTCCTGGGCGGCTTCTTCCAATACCGTTTGGGCGGCTTCGGGGAGCTGGTTCCAGGCGGGCATACCCATCACAAAAATCGCCGGGGCGTAGGTGTGGCGGGAGAGCGTCATGTAGGTCTGGGTTTCATCCAGTTTGAACGAGTGAATCACGTTCACCGGGTTTTCCTGGCCGTCGATGGTGCCCTGCTGCATGGCGGTGAGCGCTTCGGTCCACGCCATCGGAATCGCGTTGGCACCCAGCTCGCGGAAGGTGTCGGTATAAACGGGGTTTTCCATCACGCGGATGCGCAGGCCATCCAAATCTTCTGGGGAATTCACCGCCCGCTCGCTGTTGGTCAGGTTGCGGAAGCCGCGCTCGGCGTAAGCCAAGCCTTTCAGGTTCACGTCCGCCAGCTTATCCAGCAGTTCCTGGCCGATGGGGCCATCCAGCACTTCATAGGCGGCTTCGGGGGAGGGGAACAGGAACGGCAGTTCAAACACCGCCATCTCTTCGACAAAGTTGGCCACCGGCCCGTTGGTAATCACGCCCATATCCACGGTACCGATCTGCATGCCTTCCAGCAGCGTGCGCTCATCGCCTAGCGAGGCGTTGGGGAAGATCTCGATATTCACCTTGCCATCGGTGCGTTCTTCTACCAGCTCTTCAAACTTGGTGGCCGCAATATGGAAGCCATCCTGCTCGTTCACCACGTGGGCTAAACGCAGAGTAACGAGGTCCATATCTGCAAAATCAGCGGCGTTCGCGGCACTTACCAGTGCCAGTGAGATGCCCAGTGCCAGCGTACTACGTGCAAATGTTTTCATTTATTATGTTCCCAATCGAACCAAGGGTGGTTAAGAGGTGCAAAAGTGCCCCCAGAGCATGCACCACCGCAGGGAAAACGGTCAATCATAAGGCGGCCTAAAACCGCCCCGCCGCTAGACACAGCCCGCCCACACGGGTACGATACGCACCCAAAGCGCCCGTAGCTCAGTTGGATAGAGTGTCGGCCTCCGAAGCCGAAGGTCGCAGGTTCAATTCCTGCCGGGCGCGCCAGATATATCAAGGGCTTACGTTAACGCGTAGGCCCTTATTTTTTGCCTGTGACCACCCTGTGACCAAATCGTGGCCACAATTTCTTCATCACATTCCTGATATGTCTATCCGGTTATGACCTTTGGCTTTTTCTTGCCACCTGTATGGTCACATATGTACGTTCACTTGGATTCAATAAAATTAAGCAGTATGGTAGCTTGAAGTGACCTTCGGCCTTTGAGGGGGTTGGGCACAGCGACATAGATTGTGATCGTCACACCAAGGATGAGAAAACAACGTGCAATTCTCACAGCTACTAGACACTCTTGCTAGGTCGTCAGCTCAAGCGGTTACTACGCTCGGACAGGGACAAAAAGAACAAGATGAGCTAAAAAGCTATCTCTACGTTGAAACTGAAATTGAGAAAGATTTTAGAAGGTTGCTGGACTCCAACCTCACATCGGATACCGTGATTTTTCTATGCGGCTCATCTGGTGACGGCAAATCTGAAATTCTAAAACGCTATCACGAGACCTACTCGAAGAGAGTCAGGTTTCACCTAGATGCCACTCATGCGTTTAAGCCTGACCAAGACGCCATTGAAGCGTTAGACCAGCTCTTTGATGAACACAGTGAATCGGACAAGCCACTAGTCGTTGGAATAAATGTCGGGATGTTATTTAACTTTGCGTCCCAAGGACATCTCCGCCACGAAAATATCAGAAGTGCCATTGAGTCGTACCTCCAAAGTGGAGAAGAAACTTCAAATTCTTATAAGTTCTTGAACTTTGAGCAATACCCAAAATTCAGTATTGAGGAGGGAAAGACTGGGTCGAGCTTTATTAGTGAACTGATTGCGCGCGTAGTTGCTACCACTGAAAATAATCCTCTACATCTGGCATATCTGGATGCGGTTCGAACGAGTCCCAGTAAACTGACGCTGAACTATGAGTTGCTAAAACACGAGCAGGTGCGTGATCGGATAGTCCACCTGCTTCTCTCTGCTAGGTTAAAGTTTGATCAATTTCTTTCTGCGCGGGCCCTTCTTGATTTCGTACACCATTTGGTCTGCGGCCCCTGTTTACTTTTCAATAATCTATTTGTGGCTGGCCATAATGATTTGAGTGACATTATTAGCCACTTTGACCCATGTACGATTAGGTCTCGGAGTATTGACCAGTTTCTCATACAGCATCCTCTAGGCATAAGAGAGGCGACTTTCGATGATTTCCAGAATTCAGTGCAGGAAACCTTTGGCATAGCCGACATTGAGTCGGCTGGTTGGTTGCGATTTTTTTACCTGTTTCAAGATGTCGCCATTGGAAATGACTTCCATAAAAATTTTAAAAATGATTTTGAACAGCCGCTGTACGACAGATACATTGAGATTTGGCGTTTACATAAAACCTATAATGGAACTTCTGAGGAGCGTCAAAAGCTAAGAGCTTTTTATAAAGGTGAGCTTGTATCCGCATTGGTCCGATTTGGAAACAGGCTCGATCCGTCATTAACTGCAAAGCAGCATTTGTTTTTGTGCTCTAGAAATGGCGTCTTTGTTTCGGCTGTTGCCGATATTAAGCCTGATCTTAAAAGAATTGAAAGTGAAGAGATGGCTAATAATATTCACGAGTTTCCGGTTTGTCTTAAGGTTGGTGATGAGCCACTTAAAACGTTTAATGTAAACCTTAGTTTTCTTGAGTTGGTTTCTAAAATAAACGATGGTTATAGACCGAATAAACACGATAAGAATACGATCGTGATTTTGGAGGAGATTGTCGATGATGTCATAAAAGCCATCATTCGCTCAAAAAAATTGATGCTTTCGGATGGTAGGAAGCACGTTTATCTTACAAATGAAATTGAAGACAGTGAAATTGTTGTCGGGGGTGTCGAGTGAGTGTTTCCGATAATTTACTTGTGCTGGATGAGCAAGAAGTTCAGAACAAAAACTTCGTTAACCATTTTCTGCCCTTTCGATCTCAGTCATCTGGCCTTGATTTCGAAGCAATAGCTGGAAACATTTTAACGGTGGCGTTTCAAAAGCGGCTTGAAAAGGGCTCAACGTTAGAGAGTTTTAAGTCTTCAGTTTTTGAGCGTTTACAGTATAAGCTGACGGACCAAGAAATTCGGCCCCTTATTGAAAAGATGTACTTCGATGATAATGCGGTCGGATTGTTTAAAGTTTCGCCGGAATTTTTAGTTTTTAAATCAGCGCAGGCTGAGGCGTCTACTAATAAACATGTTGCGCAAATTTTTATCGGTTTCCTTCATGACTCGGGCCGAACATTTCCGAAGCTCAGCAATGAAGTGAATTTCTTAGAGCAAGAACTTGTTGAAGCGTTCCAACAGCGATTGGCTGATTGTAACGAAGATCCCGTTGAGAGTCCTTATCTGCCATTTATGGCCGAACTCTTTGCTCAAGATCTGGGCTTTCTTTTAGAGCACCCTGGATATTTTCTTGAAAACCTTAGAGCATTTTTTAGTCTTTACACCTTTCTGTATAGTTCTCAGCTGGCATTGAATATCAACGGTTGGTCGGAGAAGCCTGTTAGTAAACCACTTTTCTTTATTCTTGATACCGAGAAAGCTAGCTTAGAGCGGAACCAGGTGAGAAAAGCTTTTCGTCATTTAAGGGTAAAAGCTTTCGATCTATTTCCAGTTCTGTCTATGCTTGAGTACCTAAATCAGCCGAAGGATAAGAAGGCGAAAAAGTTGCCGCTTTGGAAGATTTTTCAAGATATCAATGGAATGGATGCGTTACATATTAATAACGTAAATGGATCACTGATAAGGTTCTGCGAAAGATATCGAGAAAAAAGGAAACTTCCACCCTTTGAAGAGTACCCTCAAACAACGAAAGAACTGTGAATCGCCCCGGATATTCTAGACACCCGTTAGGCTCTTAAAGTAACGCCTTTCATACTCAACCGGTGACAAGTTATCACTTGTGCTGTGTCGGCG
>NZ_JAMZBE010000158.1:0-7788 GCF_024158645.1 Halomonas sp. 707B3 | reverse complement strand
GGGCCGTTCCTCCCATGAATGAAACTATACTCGCTCTACTGGCATTTCTGCCGCTATTGCTGGCTGGGATTTTGCTCATAGGCTTTAAAATTCCTGCCAAAATAGCGATGCCGATTGTCTTCCTTACGGCAGCCATTATTGGTCTGACCGCATGGGATATGTCGTTTAGCCGCGTGGCGGCATCCACTATACAGGGCCTCATCCAAACCGCTGGCCTGCTGTGGATTATCTTCGGCGCTATCTTGCTGCTCAACACGCTAAAGCACTCGGGCGGTATTACTGCCATTCGTAACGGCTTTTCGGGCATTAGCCCAGACCGTCGCGTACAGGCGCTGATTGTTGCTTGGTTGTTTGGCTGCTTTATTGAAGGCGCGTCCGGTTTCGGTACGCCCGCTGCCGTGGCAGCGCCACTAATGGTAGCGCTGGGCTTCCCGGCTCTGGCAGCGGTGGTCGTGGGTATGATGATCCAATCCACGCCAGTGTCGTTTGGCGCCGTGGGTACGCCTATTGTGGTGGGTGTGGGTAGCGGCTTGAACCGTGCAGACATTACCGCACAGCTTGAAGCGAACGGTTCTACCTGGGACGTATTCTTCCAGCAGGTGACCAGCTCTGTCGCGATCACACACGGTATCGTCGGCATTTTAATGCCACTGATTCTGGTACTAGTGATGGTGCGCTTCTTCGGTGCCAACCGCTCTTGGAAAGAAGGGTTGTCTATTACGCCTTTCGCGATCTTTACCGGTATTTCCTTCGTGGTGCCTTACATGCTGGTGGGCGTGCTGCTTGGGCCGGAATTCCCCTCCATGATTGGCGCGATGGTGGGCTTAGCGATTGTGGTGCCTGCTGCACGTAAAGGCTTCCTGCTGCCCAAAGATACCTGGGACTTCCCAGAATCGACCGCTTGGCCGGATGAGTGGATCGGCAACTTGCAAATCAAGCTTGACGATGTGGCCGGTAAAGCACCGATGTCGACCTTTAAAGGTTGGGTGCCTTACGTACTGCTTGCTCTGTTCCTGGTGGCCTCACGCACCATCGAGCCGCTCAAAGCTGCGTTAACCTCCATCAACCTGAACTGGGCTGATATCTTCGGAGAAGCAGGCGTTAGCGGTGGCATCCAGCCGCTCTACCTGCCCGGCGGTATCATCCTAGCGGTCGTGCTGGTGACTTACTTCCTGCACCGCATGAACCCACGCCAGCTGAGTGCTGCGGTATCAGAATCGACCAAAACCATTTTTGGTGCGGGCTTCGTCCTGATCTTCACCGTGCCAATGGTACGGATCTTGATTAACTCTGGCGTTAACGGTGCCGATTTAGTCTCAATGCCCGTCATGATGGCGCAAGCGGTGGCTAACGGTGTGGGCGGTATCTACCCGTTCTTTGCCCCGGCGGTGGGGGCCATGGGCGCCTTTATTGCAGGCTCCAACACGGTGTCTAACCTGATGCTGGCAGAGTTCCAGTTTAGCGTGGCGGAAACGCTTGGGCTCTCCACGGCCATGATGGTCGCACTGCAAGCCGTGGGTGCTGCCGCAGGTAACATGATCGCAATTCACAACGTCGTGGCGGCGTCTGCTACCGTCGGCCTACTCGGCCGCGAGGGCACCACCATTCGTAAAACGATCATCCCGACCATCTACTACCTGGTCTTCACCGGCATTATTGCGCTAATCGCGTTTTATGTTTTAGGTGTGACTGACCCGTTGATGTAAGGAGTAGCTTTACCCCACGATAGGAACGGCTGGGTAGCCTTAGGGCTGCCCAGCACTATATTAAAAAGACGAATCTCTCCCTCACCGACCACTCTCGACACTTTATGAAAAATACTTCCAAAAGCACCCACATATTATGGAAATATTTTCCATCAAGTGATTAGATAGCTGTCTATCCTCCTCACCCATAGGAGTTACCATGAATATCCTATTCGACGAGCGCCTTGATGGTGAGCTTGTCCGCCGTGATAAAGCCGAGGTGCTTAGCGACCTGCAAGGCGCCGTGCCCTCATTAACGCTGCTGCATCGGGAAGAAGATTTACGCCCTTTCGAGTGCGATGGCTTAGCCGCTTACCGCGTACTGCCGATGTTGGTGGCCTTGCCGGAAACGTTGGAACAGGTCGAAGGCCTGTTAAAGCGCTGCCATGCACTGGGCGTACCAGTGGTGACCCGGGGCGCAGGCACCGGCCTTTCCGGTGGCGCACTGCCGCTTGAGCAGGGCGTGCTGCTGGTCATGTCGCGGTTCAACCAAATTATTACCGTTGACCCCGACGCGCGCATTGCCCGCGTTCAACCAGGGGTGCGCAACCTTGCCATTTCCGAGGCGGCCGCCCCTTACGGGCTCTACTACGCCCCCGACCCCTCCTCGCAAATCGCCTGCTCAATTGGCGGCAACGTCGCCGAAAATGCCGGCGGCGTGCACTGCCTGAAGTACGGCCTCACCGTGCATAACGTGATGCGGGTGGATGTGCTGACCATTGAAGGCGAGCACATGACGCTAGGTTCTGAAGCCCTAGATGCGCCCGGCTTTGATCTCTTGGCCCTGATGAACGGTTCAGAAGGCATGCTCGGGGTGGTCACGGAAATCACCGTGAAGCTGCTGCCCAAGCCAGAAACCGCCAAAGTGCTGATGGCCAGCTTCGATGATATCGAAAAAGCGGGCCGCGCGGTGGGCGACATCATTGCCGCAGGCATTATCCCCGGTGGCCTGGAAATGATGGATAAGCTCGCCATCAAAGCCGCCGAAGATTTCATCAAGGCAGGCTACCCCGTGGAGGCCGAAGCCATTCTGCTCTGTGAGCTGGATGGTGTGGAAGCCGACGTGGACGACGACTGCGAGACCGTGCGCCGCGTACTGGAAAAGGCCGGAGCCACTAACATTCAACAGGCGCGGGATGAAGCCGAGCGCGCCAAGTTCTGGGCCGGGCGCAAGAATGCCTTCCCTGCCGTAGGCCGCATGTCACCCGACTACTACTGCATGGATGGCACCATTCCCCGCCGCGAGCTGCCGCGCGTTTTGAAAGGCATTGCCGCGCTATCCGAAGAGAGCGGTTTGGCGGTAGCCAACGTGTTTCATGCGGGCGACGGCAATATGCACCCGCTGATCCTGTTCGATGCCAACAAAGAGGGCCAGCTTGCCCTGGCGGAAGACGTAGGCGGCAAGATCCTGGAGCTGTGCGTGGCCGCCGGTGGCTCGATTACCGGCGAGCATGGCGTTGGGCGCGAAAAAATCAACCAGATGTGCAGCCAGTTCCAGCCCGATGAGCTGACGGTCTTCCACGCGCTAAAAGCGGCGTTCGACCCCAAACGGCTGCTCAACCCAGGGAAAAATATTCCCACCCTGGCGCGCTGTGCCGAATTTGGCGCGATGCATGTGCATAACAACGAGTTACCGCATCCAGAACTGCCACGCTTCTGATGCTATAAGGATCGACCATGACCGAACTAGCGATACACGCTGCCGACCGAGATATCGCCGACGAGCTGAGCGAACAGGTTCGTAGCGCCTACCACGACCGCACCCCGCTACGCATTGTAGCGGGCAACACCCGGGCCTTTTATGGCCGCCCGGTGGAAGGCACGGAACTCAATGTCGCAGCGCATAGCGGCATCGTCTCTTACGACCCTATCGAACTCGTCGTCACGGTGCGGGCTGGCACCCGCTTGAGCGCGCTGAACGCGGCGCTGGCAGAAAAACATCAGATGCTGCCTTTCGAGCCGCCCATTTTTGGCGACGCCAGCACCATTGGCGGCGCGGTGGCCACCGGCATGTCCGGCCCTCGCCGCCCTTGGGCAGGTGCCGCACGGGATTTTGTCCTGGGCACTCGGGTGATTACCCAAGAAGGCAAACTGCTGCGCTTTGGCGGCGAAGTGATGAAAAACGTCGCAGGCTATGACCTTTCCCGCATGATGGCCGGCGCTCAGGGCACGCTAGGCGTGCTGGCCGATATCTCGTTTAAGGTGCTGCCTATTCCCACCGCCAGCCACAGTCTGCGCCTTGAAATGGGCTTGCAAGATGCCTTAGCGAAGCTCTCTGAGCTTGGCCGCCAGCCGCTGCCTATTACCGCTGCGGCATGGCACGCAGGTGAGCTTTTCCTTCGCCTAGAAGGCGGTGAAAGCTCCGTCAAGGCCACGAAAGAGCGCCTGGGCGGTGAAGCGCTGTCTGCGGATTTCTGGCAGCAGCTTCGTGACCAGCAGCATGGCTTTTTCAGCCTCAACGAAGGGCAAGCACTGTGGCGCCTCTCGCTACCGCCCCATACCCCAGCGCTAGAGCTCGCCGTTGATGAAAGCGATATCTTCTATGATTGGGGCGGCAGCCAGCGCTGGGTGAAAACCGCACTACCCGCAGACACGCTGCGCGATGAATGCCAGAAGGCCGGTGGCCACGCTACCTGCTACACCCCGCATGCCCAAGGGGGCGCGGAGTCACCGTTTACTCCGCTGAATGCTGTGGTCGAGAAGTACCATCGCAACCTGAAGGCCGAGCTGGATGCCCACGGCATTTTCAACCCTGGTCGTCTTTATGCGGCATTTTAATCAGGAGAGCTGACATGCAGACGCACTTTACCGATGCCGACCGCCAAAAACCGCATATTCAGGAAGCCGAGCGCATTCTGCGTACCTGTGTGCACTGCGGCTTTTGTAACGCCACCTGCCCCACTTACCAGTTGCTGGGCGATGAGCGAGACGGGCCACGCGGGCGCATCTACTTGATGAAAGAGCTGCTGGAGAGCCGCGATGACGATGACCAAGTCACCGAAGAGACTCGCCTGCACCTAGACCGCTGCCTAACCTGCCGCAACTGTGAAACCACCTGCCCCTCCGGCGTGGAGTATCACAAGCTGCTGGATATTGGCCGTGCGGAAATCGACCGTCGTGTGCCGCGTTCAGCGGCAGAACGCGCTCAGCGCTATGCGCTGCGCAAAATGCTGGTCGACCCGAAACGCTTCAAAGCGCTGCTGACTCTGGGGCAAACCTTCAAGCCTCTAGTGCCCGGCAAACTGCGTAGCAAAATGCCGCCCGCACCGGTCGATGCAGGCCAGCGACCCGACAGCCAGCGCCATGCCCGTAAGGTATTAATCCTGGAAGGCTGCGTGCAGCCGGGCCTGTCGCCCAACACCAACGCAGCCACGGCTCGCCTGCTCGACCGCTTGGGCATCAGCGTTACGCCAATCAGTGAAGCCGGCTGCTGTGGTGCTATCGACTTCCACCTCAACGCCCAAGAAGCTGGCCGCGAGCGGATGCGTGCCAATATTGATGCCTGGTGGCCGCAAATTGAGCAGGGTGTGGAAGCCATCGTCCAAACGGCCAGCGGCTGCGGCGCGTTCGTCAAAGAGTATGCTGATATGCTCAAGGACGACCCTGCCTACGCTGACAAGGCCAAAAAAGTTAGCGCGCTGGCGAAGGATATCGTCGAAATACTGCGCGACGAGCCGCTGGAAGCACTTCAGCTTAAAGAGCACCAGCGCTTAGCGTTCCACTGCCCCTGCACACTGCAGCACGCTCAGAAACTCAACGGCGCCGTGGAAGGCGTGCTTAGCAAACTCGGCTTTGCACTAACGCCCGTGAAAGATGGCCACCTGTGCTGCGGCTCGGCGGGCACCTACTCGGTCACACAGCCAGAGCTCGCCACTCAGCTGCGCGATAACAAGCTGAATGCGCTGGAAGCAGGCAACCCTGAGTTGATTGTGACCGCCAACATCGGTTGTCAAACGCACCTGGCCAGTGCCAATCGCACGCCGGTACGCCACTGGGTAGAAGTCGTGGACGCTGCCCTGGTATAACCCTTTACACTCGCTGCGCTTTCACAACGTATTAACGGTTGGGCGCAGCGCTTTAATCCCTATGATAAAAGGATCCTTTGATGCAAACCAAAGCTGTTTTAGGCCAAGCCGACGTTATCCAAGTACTCGACGCTGCACAGAAAGAAGCTGACAACAACGGCTGGCCGGTCACGATTGCCGTCACCGATGATGGCGGCCACCTGTTGGCACTGCGCCGTTTAGACGGTGCTGCCCCGTTTAGCGCCGATGTTGCTACCCAAAAAGCGCGTAGCGCGGCCTTGGGCCGTAAAGAGACCCAAGTGTTTGAAGAGATGATTAACGGTGGCCGTACGGCGTTTGTCTCTGCACCGCTACAAGGCCTGCTGTCTGGCGGCGTGCCGATCATCGTGGATGGTCAAGTCGTCGGCGCTGTCGGCATCTCTGGCGTTAAGCCAGATCAAGATGTGCAAATTGCCAAAGCAGGCGTCAGCGCAATCGCCTAACGCTTCCATAGTAAGTAACAGCAGTAAGTAACAACGGTAAGTAACAGCAGCGTGCAGCTCATTGACTGCATGCTGCTTGTTAGAGTCTTATGTACGCGCAATAAAAAAGCCCGAATCTATGATTCGGGCTTTTTTGGAATTTTTTCGGCTTTATCTTAATGACTGCCGATAGGTGCTTAATGGCGGACCGGACGAGACTCGAACTCGCGACCTCCGGCGTGACAGGCCGGCATTCTAACCGACTGAACTACCGGTCCACTGTAAGACACACTTACCATTTAAATTATTTATTAAAGCGGTTCAGAGGCGCTAAAACATTCACTTAAATGGTGGGTGGTACTGGGTTCGAACCAGTGACCCCCAGCTTGTAAGGCTGGTGCTCTCCCAACTGAGCTAACCACCCAGGGTATTGAAAGCTTATCGCTTATCAACAGAACTACTTATTAAATTATCGTGGCGGACCGGACGAGACTCGAACTCGCGACCTCCGGCGTGACAGGCCGGCATTCTAACCGACTGAACTACCGGTCCGAATAGCGATAACTTAGTATGCAAATAAACATGATGATGGCGGACCGGACGAGACTCGAACTCGCGACCTCCGGCGTGACAGGCCGGCATTCTAACCAACTGAACTACCGGTCCGCATATACATCAGTTACTGCATCACGTTTCCAGGGCACCAAATGAATGGTGGGTGGTACTGGGTTCGAACCAGTGACCCCCAGCTTGTAAGGCTGGTGCTCTCCCAACTGAGCTAACCACCCGCTGGTCACGTGGCGCTGCATTCTACAGAAGCCTCTTGGAATGTCAACACGTTGTGTTTAAATTTTTGATTTAAACCAGCGTACTGTACGTTCTCGCGGCAACCGCTAACTGAGCGCGGACGAAGGATGCCGCAACTATGGCTGCTTCGTCAATCAAAACTTGCTGATTTACTCCAGAACTTCGTCGTGGCTTAAAATCATGGTCGCCATCGGTTAGCCAATGAATGTGTAGAGAGTCAGGTAAAGCGTAGTGGGCCACCTCATCACGAGAGCCAAACGGATCACGCTCACCTTGCAGAATCAGCATAGGCATAGAGATGTCAGGAAAATGATCGGTGCGAAGGGAGTCGGGCTTTTTGGGTGGGTGAAACGGATAGCCTGCCGCAATGACACCTGCACAGCGATGCTGGCTGGCAAAGAGCGATGCCACACGCCCGCCCATGGATTTACCCCCAACCCACAAAGGCGAACCACTGCATGACGCCAGCAGGTCATACCAAGCGGCAAAGTGTTCCAGCGTTTTCTTGACGGGAGGCGGAGGCTGGCGCTTTGCTTCCTCGCTCATCTGCTGCATATAGGGGAAATCGATCGCCCACACTTGTAGCCTCTCGCTGGCCAGCATCGCGGCAAATTGCCGCATAAACTCGGATAGGTGGCCTGCCCCGGCGCCATGGGCTAGCAGAATTCGCCCCAGTTCGGGGATGCCCGAGACGCTCACCGGGCCAACCCCCTCCACGAGAAACCGCTGAACAGCGGGGCTGGCGGGGCG
>NZ_JAMZBE010000157.1:0-7803 GCF_024158645.1 Halomonas sp. 707B3 | reverse complement strand
CATGGCACTGTCTGGGTGAATGGCGATAATGGCTATATTGCCATGCAGGTCAGTGGGTTAGAAGTGCTTCCTGGGGCCGGTCTCACGGATTCAGGATTATTTGACATCGTGACACAGAAAACGAAAGAGTGCCTTGTGCTTCGAGAGTGTCGTGAGCATTGGGGGGTAGGCTCTTCTGAGTTGAGTCTTGTGATGTGATCAAAGCGCCGCTTTGTACACATAGCTATCCATACAGTAGAGCATAGGTATGCTCATGGCAAAGCGGCAAGCCTGCCAAATCAGTACGATTGTTAAATTTTGTATGAAAAGTCGGCGAGCGCAGACAGTTTTTGTATAAAGCCTAAAATGCTATGGGAAATGTCTCTCTATAGGGAGGTATTTTTGAGGCAGGTGTGTATTGAACTCTTCACCTTTAAAATAAGGCTGTACTTAATCAGTGCTTAAAGCTCACACCAAATGCGCTCGCGTAAATCCTTGTTCAGCTTCGATACTTTATGCATGCGTTTAAAAGTGGCATGTGTCATGTCACCAGCGAGTTGATGGTAACAAGATGCCAGTGAGGCAGGGGTTTGCGGTCCCTCAAAACCTAATAAGCAGTTAGCAAGCTTACTGTAGAAAGGCGCGATGGCCGATAGGAACTCAAGCTCATGACGAAATGCTTCGTTAAGTGCTTCTAGCCAAATTTTCTGTAGCTTCGCAGACGTTTGAGTAGCTTCCTCCCAGGTTTGATACCAGAAAATAGCTGGATTGGCATAACTATTTTCGCTGGGAGCTGGATTGGGAAGTTTTAGTGTTGTCATTATCCTGTTTCCTTGTGTCATGTGAAGATATGCGTTGAAGGCTCTATTCACTATGCTGATTTTTAATGCACTATTAATAAGTATGGAGGAAAATTAAAAACTTGATTTGATCGAAATCAACTTTACAGGGAAAAGGGGGTCTTTAATGAATTTATTGATCTGCAGGAAGTAGTCTGTTTGGTGCTTTTATCAGATTCTATGATAATTTTTTTTATGATTGATAAGGGTGTTTGTCATGCCTTTTGCTGAGTGAAATTTTATTTCCAACATACATTTTTTTAACAAAAAGAGTGGGTTGTCAAAGGAGTTGATTGCGCTAGATCAACACTGTTGTGAGTAAGTGAATTTATTTGCTTGGTGAGCTTCTCTTGAAGAGTCTTTACGCTATAACTATTCATAGCTTCCAGTAGTCACTGTGGGTAAGGCGTTAGTTTGTACACAAAAGCAGCATACGAAAGCTAAGAAAAATGTTAACGAGAATTGGTGTTTACGTTGCTTAGGAATGTCGCATGAAGGTCATGGTGCTTGAGAAACAGGGTGGACCGTTGCAATGTCAGGAAAGGCCCATTCCTACGCCGGGGCCGGGGCAAGTACTGCTGAAAATTGAAGCGTGCGCCGTGTGTCGTACTGATCTGCATCTGCTCGATGGAGAACTGCCAGACATCCGCTATCCGGTTGTTCCTGGGCACGAAATTATTGGTCGTGTTGTTAAGTGCGGCCCTGGTGTA
Source organism: Halomonas sp. 707B3 (assembly GCF_024158645.1). Taxonomy (NCBI): domain Bacteria; kingdom Pseudomonadati; phylum Pseudomonadota; class Gammaproteobacteria; order Oceanospirillales; family Halomonadaceae; genus Halomonas; species Halomonas sp. 707B3. The sequence continues at coordinate 6,275 of NZ_JAMZBE010000157.1, read as the reverse complement.
GCGCTAGAGAAGGGAGTACGCCTGGGCGTTCCTTGGCTAGGGTATAGCTGTGGTGAATGCCGCTACTGTTTACACGGGCAAGAGAACCTTTGTGATCAGGCGCGTTTTACCGGGTACCAGATCGATGGTGGCTTTGCGGAATATACCTTGGCGGATCATCGCTTCTGCTTTTCTATCGGTTCCCACTATAGCCCTGCGGAAGCAGCCCCACTGATGTGTGCTGGCCTGATTGGCTATCGTTCTCTGGTTATGTGTGGCGATGACCTGCAGCGTCTCGGTATTTATGGCTTTGGTGCGGCGGCACATATTGTGGCCCAGGTCGCAAAACGGCAGGGCATCGACGTGTACGCCTTTACGCGCCCAGGCGATGAGGCGTCTCAGCGGTTCGCGCAGCAGCTGGGAGCGACGTGGGCGGGTAGCTCTGAACAGTTGCCAGGCGTGGCAATGGATGCCGCTATCATTTTTGCACCTGTGGGAGAGTTGGTGCCCCTTGCCCTACGGGCTGTGCGTAAAGGGGGAGTCGTTGTCTGTGGTGGTATACATATGAGTGACATCCCCTCTTTCCCGTATGCGCTGCTTTGGGGGGAGCGGCAGTTGCGCTCAGTAGCCAATCTGACTCGTCAGGATGGTAGGGCGTTTTTATCACTGGCCTCCGACGCGATGATCCAGACCAGCACAGTGTGTTACCCGCTCCACGCCGCAAATGATGCATTGAAGGACCTCAGGGAAGGCAAGCTGACCGGCGCTGCCGTGTTGGTGATGGAGCCAACCCTGGCATCGGAGATGCTAGATGTCGATTCGTAATTTAGATGCCCTGTTTTCACCCAGTACGATCGCTTTGATTGGTGCCAGTAACCGCCCCGGCTCTGTGGGGGCGGTACTAGCACGCAATCTCTTTGATGCTGGATTTGCCGGGCCAATCCTAACGGTCAATCCACGGGAGAGGGCGATCCGCTCGACCCTCAACTACCACACCGTGAGAGAGCTACCGCTGGTTCCCGACTTGGCCATTATTGCGACGCCGCCAGATACGGTGCCTGGCCTTATTCGCGAACTTGGTGAGCGTGGATGTCGAGCTGCCGTGGTCATTACTGCTGGTTTCGGCGAAGGCGATCATACCGATGGAAAAGTGCTCAAACAAGCGATGCTCGACGCGGCCAAGCCTTACTTGATGCGCATTGTTGGTCCTAACTGTCTGGGCATTTTAGCCCCCCATCGGGGGATCAACGCCAGCTTTGCACATATCATGCCCCAAAAAGGCGATGTAGCCTTTGTGACGCAGTCTGGTGCGGTGGCGACCTCTATCCTCGATTGGGCGGCAGCGCGTGGCGTCGGTTTTTCGTATGTAGTGTCTCTGGGTTCGATGAGCGATGTCGATTTCGGCGATATGCTCGACTACTTAGCCCTTGACCCCAAGACGCACTCCATCCTGCTGTATGTCGAAGCCATTACTGAGGCACGCAAATTTCTCTCGGCGGCCCGAATGGCTTCTCGTACCAAGCCTGTAGTGGTGGTTAAGGCAGGGCGCAGCGATGCGGGGGCCAAGGCTGCATTGTCGCATACCGGAGCGCTGGCAGGTGCTGATGCCGTTTACGATGCAGCGTTTCGGCGTTCTGGGATGCTGCGCGTCAAAACACTCGATGAACTCTTTCAAGCGGCAAGTACATTGGCCACGGGGATTCGTGTGAAGGGTGACCGGCTAGCCATTCTCACCAACGGTGGCGGGGTTGGTGTGCTTGCAGTCGATGAGTTGGCTGACATGCATGGCCGTCTTGCTGAGCTCTCCGACGTCACGCTAGCGCGTCTGAATCACCTTCTGCCACCTGCATGGTCCCATGCCAATCCGGTCGATATTCTTGGTGATGCGCCAGGGGTACTTTACGCCGGCGCACTCGAAACCTTGCTAAATGAGAAGGCAGCGGATGCGATTCTGGTCATGAATTGCCCGACAGCAGTCGCCGATAGTTTGGACGCGGCCCAAGCCGTGGTCGATACCTTGGGGGCACGGCGGCCAGCCGTCCTCACTTGTTGGCTGGGTGAAGGGGCACCGGCTAAAGCTCGCCATTTGTTTGCGGCACACAACATGCCAAGTTACGAAACACCCGAGCAGGCCATTCGGGCCTTCGGTCATCTGTTCAGTTACTGGCGAAACCAGCAAGCATTAAGGGAAACGCCGCCGCCGCTTTTTAACAACCATTATATCGATAAGCGCAGTGCAGATGCTGTGATTGACCGCGTACTGGAAGATGGCCGGAATGTTCTAACGGAGCCAGAGGCGGTGGCCGTGCTATCGGCTTATGGCATTCCCACCGTCTCTGCTATCACGGTGCATACACCGGAAGAGGCGAGTGAGGCAGCAAAGCGGCTGGGCTTTCCGGTGGTACTGAAAATCCTGTCGCGAGACATTTCGCATAAGTCGGATAGTGGCGGCGTGCAATTGAATCTTGCCTCGCCTGGTGCGGTGAAGCAGGCTGCCGAAGACATGCTTGTGTCGATTCGCCAAGCAGTGCCTGAGGCGCGATTAGATGGATTTAGTGTACAGCCGATGATTCGTCGTCCTGGGGCACATGAGCTGATTTTAGGTATCGCTGAAGATAGCGTTTTCGGCCCAATCATGCTGTTTGGCCAGGGGGGAACGGCCGTTGAGCTGATAGGTGATCGTGTGATTGGCCTCCCGCCTCTCAACCCACTGTTAGCACAGGAAATGATCCAGGCGACACGTATTTCAACGTTGCTGCGTGGCTATCGTGGCCGGCCTGCGGCTGATCTTGAGGCCATTACGCTCACGCTTATCACATTGTCACAGTTGGTCATTGATTTGGAGCGCGTGGTCGAACTGGATATTAACCCGCTGCTGGCCGATGCCTCTGGGGTGCTGGCCTTAGATGCGCGTATTGTGGTCAGGGCCGAGCGTGATCAGCGGCGCCCACTGGCTATTCGTCCCTACCCACAGCAGCTTGAGCAAACGATAGAAACACGCAGTGGCCAGCGCTACAGCCTGCGTCCTATCCGTCCCGAAGATGAGAGTGCCTTGGTCGACATGCTGCGTCACTCTTCCCCTGATGATGTGAGGCTGCGCTTCTTTGCTGCCATTCGAGGGTTTGATCACGCCTTTGCTGCTCGCCTGACGCAAATCGATTACGACCGGGAAATGGCCTTTATAGCGATGCCATTAGGCAAGCAGGAAATCGTGGGCGTGGTCCGTTTGTCTGCGGTTCCCGACAAGGAAAAAGCGGAGTTTGCGATCATGGTGCGTAGTGATACGAAAGGGACCGGGCTTGGCTATCGGCTTATGCAGCAGATGATCGACTATGCCCGCGATACCGGCTTTCAGCAGGTGTTTGCCGATATCTTGCGAGAGAACCATGCCATGCGGGACATGGCTAAAGAGTTTGGTTTTATAGTTCAGCCGACCCGTGATGAAGTAGATACCGTGACGGTGGTGCTCAAGCTGTAACGGTGGTTGCTTATTCCTTTTGGGGTAGTCTGACTGGGAGACCGGATGGAGACGCCGACTGTTAAACACGCTACTGCTTCTCCATTGGTTTCAGCGCCTAGCGATGCCCATACTAAGCGAAGCGAGGACGTTCTTGCGGCGCTCAGGACCTCAACCGCCGGGCTAGCAGTGGATGACGCGAAGCAGCGGCTCGTTACTTATGGAAGTAACCGGTTGCCAGAGGTGGCCGGTCGGCATCCCTTGTTGCGTCTTTTTGCCCAGTTTCATAACGCGTTGATCTATTTTCTGTTGGCGGCAGCGCTTGCCGCTTCGCTGCTAGGGCATTTCGTTGACGCCGCGGTCATTGCGGCGGTGGTTTTGGTCAACGCCCTGGTTGGATTTATTCAGGAAGGTAAAGCCGAAAAGGCGCTGAGCGCGATCCGTAATCTCATCGCCCCCCACGCTTATCTGGTAAGAGGGGGAAGGCGAATCAAGGTGCCCGTGGAAGAGATTGTACCTGGGGATATCGTGTCACTTGAGCCAGGGGACAGGGTTCCTGCTGATCTGCGGCTTATTCGTACGAGTGCTTTGCGTATCGAAGAGGCCATTCTAACGGGCGAGTCGGTGGCGGCAGAAAAGCGGGAAACACCAGCGCCCATAGACGCTGCATTAGGTGACCGGTACTCAATGGCCTATTCCGGAACGCTGGTGGCTACCGGGCAGGCGATGGGTGTCGTTGTGGCAACGGGTAGCGCTACGGAAATCGGGCGCATCAGTACTTTGCTGCGTGAAGTACAACCCCTGACCACACCGCTGCTGCGCCAGATTAACCATTTTGGGGTGCGGTTTACCTGGATCACCCTGGCGGTGGCGGTCGTACTCTTTGCCTTTGCGGTATGGGTACGTGGCTATGCTTGGCCGGACGCGCTGATAGCGGTCGTTGCTCTGGCGGTGGGGGCTATTCCTGAAGGCTTGCCAGCGGTCATCACCATTACATTGGCTATCGGCGTACAGCGCATGGCGCGTCGTCATGCAGCGATTAGGCAGCTACCGGCGGTAGAAACACTCGGCGCTACGTCGGTCATCTGTTCCGACAAGACCGGCACCTTGACGCGTAACGAGATGACAGTGCGACGGCTGGAAGTCCCTCATGGGCAGTACACGGTGACCGGCTCGGGCTATGTGCCGGAAGGGCGGCTGGAAGCTGCTTCTACCGATGACGCTGCTGCGGATAAACAGCGGCTAGAGAGTAGTTGTTTAGTGCTATCGGGAGTGCTGTGCAACGATGCCCAGTTGAACCAGGAAAATGGTGCCTGGCATGTAATGGGCGATCCCATGGAGGGAGCGCTGGTGGCGTTGGCCATTAAAGCTGGTTTGGAGCCGGAGCTAACCCGCCATGAATGGCCGCGACTTGCTGAGATCCCCTTTGATGCCAAGCATCGCTTTATGGCCACGCTTCATCGCCATGCAACAGGCGATTGTCGGATTTTTGTTAAGGGCGCCCCCGATGAACTACTGCAACGATGTGTCGCCCAGATAGATGGTGAAGGGACGGCATCGCTAGACCAAGGCGCGTGGGGCGCCAAGGTCGCGAACGCAGCCGCCCAGGGAGAGAGAGTGCTCGGCTTCGCCGTTAAAGCAGTAGCTCCAGATGCTGATAAGCTGACTTTTTCCGACCTGGATGGGCTCGTCTTCATTGGCCTGATAGGGTTTATCGACCCCCCGCGCGAAGAGGCAGTGGCCGCCATTAAAGAGTGCCACTCTGCGGGTATTGCGGTGAAAATGATTACCGGTGATCACGCTGAAACGGCCGCGGCAATTGCGCGACAGCTAGGATTTGGAGAAGATCCACACGTTCTAACAGGGCGTGAACTTGATGATATTTCAGACACTGATCTGCCCGCTATCGTGACCGAAGCCAGTGTGTTTGCTCGCACCAACCCTGAACACAAACTGCGTATCGTTCGTGCCTTGCAGTCGACAGGGGCAATCGTGGCCATGACCGGCGATGGCGTCAATGATGCACCGTCGTTGAAGCAGGCAAATGTCGGCGTTGGCATGGGACATAAAGGGACTGATGCGGCGAAGGAGGCCTCCCAGATGGTCTTGCTGGATGATAACTTCGCTTCCATTGTCGCTGCAGTGAATGAAGGGCGAGTTGTCTATGACAATATCCGCAAAGTAACCGCGTGGACACTGCCCACTAATGGCGGTGAGGTCTTGGCGGTCGTTGCCGCTATCCTGTTTAACTTCTCAATGCCGATGTCTGCGGTGCAAATTTTGTGGATCAATCTTGTCACGGCGGGCACCCTTGGCCTGGCATTAGCGTTCGAGCCAGCAGAGCCCAATGTCATGCAGCGCCGCCCTAGGCCTGCCAACCAAGGGCTGCTGACACCTTTTCTGATCTGGCGGGTAGCGCTTGTGTCGTTCCTGTTTCTGGCAGCGGTGTTGGGCGTATTTTTTTACTCACTAGGGCGTGGGGATGAGCTTGCGATGGCTCGGACATTGGTGGTCAATTTGATCGTAGTATTGGAAATTTTCTATCTATTTAACGTGCGCTATCTACACGACACCTCCTTTAGCTGGCAGGGGCTACTAGGCACCCCCGCTGTGCTGGCTGCTGTCGCTGTGGTGGTCGTTGCTCAGGCATTGTTTACCTATTGGCCTGCTATGCATGCCCTTTTCGATACGCGGCCTTTAGCGTTTTTGGATGGCGTATTAATCATCAGCATTGGCATGGTCCTGAATCCGTGAGACCGGCCCCCGGAAGCACTTCTAACCCACTGACCTGCATGGCAATATAGCCATTATCGCCATTCACCCAGACAGTGCCATGCCC
>NZ_JAMZBE010000156.1:0-7816 GCF_024158645.1 Halomonas sp. 707B3 | reverse complement strand
GCATTGTTCTGTGCGGTATCGCGCTGGCGGGCCTGGGGGGTGGCGCGTGGGCCTATACACCGCCTGGTTATGTGCATGAGTGGGCATTGAAAAATGTGGTGCAGGCCAATTGGCCGACGGGCTTGGCTGCCCCTTATAGCCATGCAACTCAGGAGCGGTTATTGGCCGAGCGCCCGCCAGAGCAGTGTTGGGCGGGGCGTGATCAGCGTGACCATGTGGTGATGTTAGTGCTGGAGTCCTGGTCTACCTACCATAGCCAGGCGTGGCTGGGCGTGAATGATTGGACGCCAAGGTTGGATGCATGGGCAGCTCAGGGCCGTCAATTCGAGACGCTGTATGCCGGTGGCTTTAATACTAACGAGGGTTTGTTTTCTTTATTAACCGGCCGCGATGTGGTGTTGCCGATTCTGCCAGCGCACCAGCAGGGTGCATTTGAGGGGGCTTGGGGTATTGAGGATTCTCTGCCTGCTCAATTAGGAAAGCAGGGGTATCAGACTACGTTTATGACTTCTGGCAATTTGGCATACACCCGCAAGGGGGAGTGGTTGTCCCAGCTGGGGTTTGAGGCGCTGTGGGGGCACGATGCTCCGGCGTTTGATGGTGTTGAACGTGGCCACTTTGGCGCTGTGCCGGATGATGTGTTGTATTCCAGCGCATTGGCGCATATTACTCGCCTGCGGCAAGACCATGCTGCGAGCTTAACAGTGATTGAGAATGTCAGTTCTCACCACCCTTATGTGCACCCTTACTCCGGGGAGCGTAGCGAAGAGGCGGTATTCCGTTATATGGATAAGGCGGCAGGTGAGTTTATTGATCAACTGGCTACGAGTGGCTTCTTGGAAGAGGGGACCTTGGTAGTGGTCAGCGACCACCGGGCGATGACGTTTGTCACTGCCGAGGAGCAGGCGCGTTTTGGGTTGGGGGCGGTGTCTCGTATTCCGGGGTTTATGCTAGGCCGAGGTGTAGAGCCGGGTAAGGTAACGTTGCCTTTTCATCAGGCCGATATCATGCCTACGCTGCTGCGCCAACAGGGTGAGCGTGTTTGCCTGCATGGGCCGCTGCGGGATGGGTTGGATGTGGTTGCATCCGAACCGCGCTGCATGATGCATGCGCGGGGTGACCAACGCGATAGGGTGAACGTTTACTGTCCTGAAGGTAAGGGTACGATCAAAGTAATGGGTGATGATAGCTACTTCGTTAATAACGAAGGGTTAGAGAGCGGGAGGCGGCAGCAGTTATTGGACGCATTAGCTCGGCAACGCTTGGCGCTGGAGCCTTAACTAAAACAGTGTTGTTTTTACTGATGAGCAAATAGCTTAATGGTATCAGCACCTAGTATTTCATCGCTATGAAGCAGCCTATAACGCATAGGAAGCTTCAGATGGCAATGCTGGGTGATGACGAGGTTGCGGCTAGCCTTTGTCGTGTGTGGCCGGGCAGCGGCTAATGCATGACGGTAAGCCGTTTATATCCTAAGCAGAAAATCGTCAGGCCCTCGTTGATCAGGCGCGGTAATTTATGCAGGTGCGGTGACCGCTACTGCAGAGGTTGCAGGCTCTTTACAAGTCATAAAAATATTATTGACTCTCTTTAAAATCTAGCACTATTTAATTCAATTTGATGAGTGGCGCAGTAAAAAAGACTGAGCAATAATGCAAAAAATACGCTCGGCCAAACGCGCCTATCACAAGGTTGCTGCCGATGTATGGGGTGGGGTGGTTCTCTCATTGTGAGAGATAATCTTAGGTGGGGAGCGGGCATACATGGCAGGCGATCTTTTACAGCGCGTTAACGTCAAGGCAGTCATTTTCATCGATACAGGTATTGCTGATTGGCAAACCTTGGTTGACGGCGCTCCCGAAGGGGCTGAGGTCGTCACCCTGGATCCTTCCCGCGACGGCCTGGAGCAGATGGCGCAATGGGCGCAAACCCACAGCGGTTACGACGCCATCCATATCATCAGCCACGGTTCGGAAGGGGAGGTCCGCCTAGGTAACTTTACTCTCGATGCGAATGCTATTAATACCCGTGCGGCTGAGTTAGCCCAACTGGGCGCGGCGTTAAATGAAGGCGGTGATTTACTGCTATACGGTTGCTCTGTCGCCAGCGGTGAAGGGCAAGAATTTATTGCTTCCTTAGCCCAAGCCACCCAAGCGGATGTGGCGGCATCGGATGATTTGACAGGTGCGGCGAGTCTTGGTGGGGATTGGGAGTTGGAAAGGACGGCTGGGAGTGTCGAAACAGCCGTGTTATGGAGCGAGAGTTATTCCAGTGTGCTGGCTGACGAAACAATAGGGACTAATGGTGCCGCTGCTTATGCGCAGACATTCTTGGGTGAGGCGACGCTTGGGCAGACATTCACGGCGACAAAAACGGGTATTTTGAAAGAAATTCATGTAGCGAATACAGATACTGACAATGGTTCTGACTGGACTTTGACTGTGTATGCCGGAAGTGGAACCGGTGGTGCGATTCTCGCAACGCAAACGGGCTCCTCATTTGGCAATACAGTAACATCGTACTCTGATTACACCTATGCCACTGTCGCGTTGTCAACGACGGTTAATCTGACGAGTGGTTCAGTTTATTCTTTTGTGTTCTCTCCTGCGGATACGATAGGCTTGGTGTATACGGACGAACAATACGCGGGTGGGTCGATCGTTTATGACGGCTCGGTAGTTGGCAGTAATGATTTGATTTTCCAGGTGGTTCAGGCTGATGCAGCTCCTGCCAATAACGCCCCGACTATCACTGGCGCACCTTCAGATATAGTAGTTACTGAAGATACCGCTTCCAATGTTGATTTGTCTGGAGTGGCCTTTGCGGATAATGATGGGGATAGCCTTACAGTTACCCTTACCGCATCCGAAGGCACATTAACCGCCTCCTCGGGTGGTAGTGTGACCGTGAGCGGCTCTGGCACCGAGGCTCTGACACTTTCTGGTACCGCCGCGAATATTAATACCTATTTGGACACTACCACCAATATTCAATACACCGGCGCGAATAACGCCAGTGGTGATAATGCCGCGACGTTAACGATAAAAGCGAATGATGGCACGGTGGATTCCAGTATTGCCAATGTGAATATTGATATTACGGCTGTTAACGACGCGCCAACGGCGACCAATCTGACGCAGTCGTCGGGTTCCTTTACCGAGAACGGCGGCAGTGCTGCGCTTAATGATATCGTTGTGACGGATGTGGATACCGACGATACGATTACCGCGACCCTGACGCTGAACAATGCGTTGGCGGGGGGGCTGACGACCGGCACTTTCGGGTCCGCGACATCGACCTATAATGCAGGCACAGGCATCTGGAACGTGACCGGGTCGGTGACGGATGTGAATGCGGCCTTGGCGTCGGTGGCGTTTACGCCCGCGGCTAACTGGGATCAGGATGTGACGATCACAACCCGTATCCGTGACGCAGCAAACACCGGCCCGGCGGATGGCACCATTACGCTGACCGCGACGCCAGTGAATGATGCGCCGGTCGTAACTGCATCAGGGGGCACCACGGCCTTTACCGAAGATGGTGGTGCGGTTGTTATCGATGGCAGCTTTACCCTTTCTGATGTCGATACGGCCGATATGAACGGCGCAACGATCACGATCAGCGACGGTTTCCAGGCCGGTCAGGACACCCTTTCCTTTACCAACCAGAACGGCATTACCGGCAGTTACAACAGTGCAACCGGTGAGCTGACGCTTACAGGGACTGCCTCGGCAGCGCAGTATCAGGCGGCAATCCGGTCCATCACCTTTTCCAATGAATCGGACAACCCGAGTACCGCCAACCGCACGATTTCGATCACGGTGAGTGACGGGACGGACAATTCCAATACCGCCACCAAAACCGTTTCGGTGGCGGGGGGCAATGATGCGCCGACGGCGACGGCCACCGGTGGCACCCCGACCTATACCGAGGGCGGGTCGGCGGTAGATCTGTTTTCCGGTGTGACGATCAGCACGGTTGAAAGCGGTCAGACGATTTCGGGCATGACCTTTACTGTGACCAATGCCGAAGCTGGTGACATCATCACATGTGATGGTACGCAGATTACCCTGGAGAACGGGTCCGATCATACCGCTGACAACGGGTTGGACTACACCGTGTCGGTTACGGGCGGCGTGGCAACAATCACGATCACTGGCGGCACCATGACGACGGTGCAGGCGCAAGCCGTGATTGACGGCATGACCTATTCGTCAAGCAGTGAGAATCTCGGTACTTTGAGCCGTGTGGTGACCCTTACCGGCATTACTGATAGCGGCGGCACGGCCAATGGTGGCACCAATAGTGTGACCCTGAATGTTGCGGCCACCGTGGCGGTGGCGGGAGTGAATGATGCACCGGAACTGACCAATGGCGGTAATACCGTCAATTTCTCGGCCGGAAGCGGTACCGGGATTGTGATCGATAACGGCCTGACGGTATCGGATGTGGACAATACCACGCTTGCCTCGGCGACTGTTTCGATTACGGGCGGTTTTGCCACAGGTCAAGACATTCTGGCCTTTACCAACGATCCAGCCCAGCATGGCAACATCACTGCATCCTTTAATGTTACGACAGGTGTTTTGTCGCTGACCTCCGCAGGATCGACCGCGACAGTTGCGCAGTGGGAGGCGGCCCTGCGTTCCGTGACCTTCAGCAATGGTGAGGCATCGCCAGTTACGGGCACGCGCACGGTCAGCTTTGCGGTTCATGATGGTGATGCCACCAGTACGGCTGCCACCAGCAGCGTGGAGGTCGTCTTTGCCCCGGTCATCGGCAATCTGGATGGGGATAGTGTCACTTATACCGAAGGCGGCAATGCGGTTTTGATTGATGCTGGAACGGCGGCGACCATTACCGATAGCGACAATGCCAATTTTGATGGCGGCAATGTGACCGCCCGTATCACCGATGGCGGCAATTCGGCGCAGGATATCCTGGGACTTGCGACCGGGGCTGTTACGCTTGACGGGTCGAATGTCAGTGTCGATAACGTTGTTATTGGTACGCTGGTCAACAATATTACCGCAGGCAATGATCTGGTCATCAATTTCAATGCCGACGCTACTTTGGCGCGGGTCGAGAGCCTTCTGGCGGCGATCCAGTACAGCAACAGCAACGCGGATGAACCGACGCCGGGGGCGCGGACATTAGAGGTGACGGTAACTGATGCGTCGGGCGGTTTTACCTCCAGCCCGGCCGGGGTCACGGTCAATGTGGTGGGCGTGAACGATGCGCCGACGGCGATGGCTACCGGTGGCTCCCCCACCTTTACCGAGAACGGTTCGGCGGTTGATCTGTTCTCTGGCGTGACGATCGGGACGGTCGAAAGCGGCCAGAATATTACGGGCATGACTTTTAGCGTGACCAATGCCGCGGCTGGCGACAGCATCACAGTGGACGGTACGGCCATTGCCCTGACTAATGGAGCAACTGGGACGACCACTGGCAGCAGCGGGCTGGCCTATACTGTGTCGGTCGTTCAGGGGCTTGCGACCATCACACTCACCGGCGGCACCATGACGACGGCGCAGGCGCAAACCGTGATTGACGGCATGGCTTATGCCTCAAGCAGTGACAACCCCGGTACTTCGCGTGTGGTGACCCTTACCGGCATTACCGATAGCGGCGGCACGGCAAATAATGGCACTGATAGCGCGACACTGAATATTGCGGCGACGGTGACGATATCGCCTGTCAACGACACCCCAGCCTTTACCAGCTCAAACACTGTGAGTGTGGCGGAAAACACCACGGCGGTGACAACGCTGGCCGCCACCGATGCGGATGGCGATGCGCTAACATATAGCCTCACCGGCGGTGCCGATATGGCTTTGTTCACGCTAGATGCCAACAGCGGGGCGCTGAGCTTTAAGGCGGCGCCTGATTTTGAGGCACCTAACGACCAAGACCAGGATAATCAGTACGAGGTAGTTGTAGACGTTGACGATGGCACTAAGAGTGCTTCTCAGGCGATGACCATTGACGTGACCGATGTCAACGAAACACCACCTTCTCGTCCTACTCCTACTCCTACTCCTACTCCCGAGCCTGAGCCTACAACTCCGCCCATTCAGGTGACGCCGTCAGAGCCGCAGCCGAATACGCCTTCAGGTCGCCCTTCAGTAAGAGAGACCATTAGTAATACAGGCCGTGATCCGGGAACCGCCAAGCTGGTTGAAAACAGTGGCAACGCCAACGAGGTGACTGCAACGCTGCCGGGCGGGGTTAGCTTGGTGAACCAGGGCGCCCGCACTGCAGTAGACCCACTCCTGGCGCTGGGTGATTTAATCAACAGCATAGATGCTCAGCAGCCAACCAACCTCAATGAGCAAACCGGCGTGGCGAGCCAATGGCTTACCAACCGGCCTGACGGCACCTTGTTAGATATTCGTACCTTGGTGATCAGCGATAGCGGCAGCAGTTCCGTCAGTACGCCTATTCAAATTACCGGGATTGGTAACGGTAGCAGTAGCTATCAAGAGGCGTTTGTCATTGATGCTCGCTCATTGCCACAGGGTAATAGGCTCCAGCTTGATAACATTGATTTTGCCAGCATCATTGGTGAAACCATGATTACCGGCGGGGCTGGGGCTAACGTGATTGTGGCAGATGATGCCTCACAAATGATTGTGCTTGGGGAGGATGACGATGAGTTGCACGCGGGTGGGGGGCGCGATTTGGTTGGCTCGAAAGGCGGCGATGACCTGATTTTTGGAGAAGCAGGCTACGATCGATATTTGGTGGTGAAGGGGACGATGTTCTCAATGGCGGTAGTGGCGTTGATGTTGCACGTTTTACGCTTGACGCTGCCGATGCTGAATTACGCTATGCCGATGACGGTAGCCTTGTGGTTTCTGCTGGTGCGTTGGGCACTGATACGTTGAGAAGTGTTGAGTTGTTGCGTTTTGATGATCAGGTCGTACTGGTAAATGCCCCTGAGCGAAAATCGGTATTGGGTTTTGATGAGGCGAGCTACCTGGGAAATAACCTGGATGTGGCGGCAGCTGTTGCGCAAGGAGATTATGCCAGTGGCTATGCACATTATTTAAAATATGGCCGAGATGAGGGGCGCTCTGGAGAGTTGAATGGTTTTGATGAAGCATTCTATTTAGCTCAAAACCCTGATGTGGCGGCTGCCGTTGAACGTGGTGACTACGTGAGTGGTTTTCAGCATTACTTGCGGTGGGGTCATAGAGAAGCGCGTGATCCAAATGCGCTCTTTGATGAGGCGTGGTATCGCGAACAAAACGAGGGCGTGGATAGAGCCATTGAGCAAGGTATCTATGTTAACGCCTACGACCATTATTTGGTTTATGGCGGTGCAGAAGGGCGTTTGCCATCGGCATGGTTTGATACGGGCGCCTATTTGAATGCAAACCCTGGGGTCGCTGCTGCTGAGATAAATCCGTTGTTACACTATCTTGCTTATGGTGTACATGAAGGGCGTGTGATAGTGGCTGCTGATGATGGGTTGTGGGGGTAGCACACGCTGACGTTAGTTGTATGTTTGTCTGTACGTTTTAACCCCGGTTTTTACCGGGGTTTTTCTTAAACGGGGTAGTGGCTTATCAGGTATTAGCGTTCAAGTGAAATGCTTTGCTGGAGCGCGCTAAAACCTGGCATGCCGCTTTGGTGGGTTTTCTGGTATCGTTGCCGCCACAATTTATGGGCGGTGATATGACTCTATATGGGTGCGTCCTGTATAGCGTTTGGTTCGGATGCTTATCACCGGTGTATGGCTTGGTCCTCTTTTGTTGGAGCTAAGATGAACATCTTGATTACAGGCGGTGCTGGCTTTATCGGCTCAGCG